>CAZLCQ010000095.1:0-3954 GCA_964557995.1 uncultured Dehalococcoidales bacterium | reverse complement strand
TGGGTAGAGTCTGGATAACCGGAAGGAAGGCGGGAGCCTTTCTTGACAGGGTACTAACCAGAGCGGCAAGCAGGCTGGAGGTAGGTTCCTCTCAGCTATGTCTCTTGTGTCTAGAGGATGGTGGTATTCTTGATGATTTGTGGGCATATCGGTTGGAAACTGACCGCTATTTGATAGTCTGGAATGCAGGCCATATCGAGCAAAAGCTGGGCTGGCTACAACGTTGGGCAGGCTCGGACCCTGATATCGTCATTCAAGATAAGACTGCCGATACGGTTATGGTGGCTGTGCAGGGCCCGGCTGTTTGCCAGCTGCAGAATCTCAAGAGCGTCTGCAGCCTACCTCGCTTTGGTCACGCCCAAACAAGAATAGAGAACGTAGAGGTACTTGCCGCTAGAACAGGATATACGGGAGAGGACGGGTTTGAGATAATCGGCGATGCGGCAAATGCCTTACAACTGTGGGGATCGTTTATCAAGCAGCGACTGAAACCCTGTGGCCTGGGCGCACGTGACAGCTTGCGATTGGAAGCCGGCATGTTGTTGTACGGGCAGGACATGGACACGAGCACTAATCCTTTCGAGGCTGGCCTGGGGTGGTTGGTAGAGATGGACAACGGCGACTTCATCGGCAAAAGTGCTCTGCTTGAGATCAAGCGTCAGGGTGTGAAGCGCAAGCATATCGGCTTTCAAATGACAGGGCAGGGCATAGCCCGTTCAGGGTACAAAATTGTTAAGTGTGGTCAAGAGGTGGGGAAAGTGACCAGCGGTGGCTATGCACCAACCCTGGATGCCAATATTGGGTTCGGCTACGTTCCTATCGAGTCAGCCACCATCGGCACTGGTATCGAGATAATGATTCGCAACAAACCGATGGCTGCTCGGGTAGTCAACAGACAATTCTACAAGAAGAGAGGAGCATAAGATGGCCCCCAAAGAATACAAGTACACACCGGAGCATGAGTGGATTTGTCCAGAGTCCGAGAATAAGGGGAAGGTAGGGCTTGCAGACTATGCACAATCGCAGCTGGGAGACATAGTCTTTCTGGACTTGCCGGCACCCGGAACTCAAGTGGAACAGGGCCAAAAGATAGGCGAGATAGAATCGGTGAAAGCCGTCTCGGACATCTTCGCGCCAGCTAGCGGGCAAGTACTGGAAATCAACCAAACAGTGATTGATGAGCCTGGGCTGGTGAACAAAGATCCCTACGGGGCTGGCTGGCTGGTCAGGCTAGAACTGAGCAAGCCTTCAGAGCTCGATGGGCTAATGGATAGTGATAAATACGATGAATTCGTAGCCGAATTGACTGAGAACGAATCAGAACAAGCAGGCGGTTGACCAGTATAATGCCTTCACCTTATTTGCCTAATACCGACGCTGATCGCAGCGCTATGTTGCGGGAAATTGGTGTCGGTTCGATTGAAGAATTGTTCCAGGATATTCCTGAAAGGCTACGTCACGCACGGTTCAACCTACCATCCCCTCTCTCTGAGCTGGAACTCAAAAAAGAGCTCAGTCGACTAGCAAGCCGTAACTCGAGTTTGGATAATTATGCTTGTTTTCTGGGTGGCGGCAGCTACCGACACTTCATTCCTGGCACGGTTGAACACGTTATCAGTAGGAGCGAGCTCTATACTGCCTACACACCGTATCAAGCTGAGGTTAGCCAGGGTACACTACAAGGCACCTACGAATACCAGTCGCTGGCCTGTCAACTCACCGCCATGGAAGTGAGCAATGCCGGGCTGTACGATGCCAGCACAGCGGCTGCGGAAGCAGCCATAATGGCATGCCTAGTAACCAAAAGAGGCAAGGTCGCTGTGTCAACCACTGTAAATCCGACCTGCCGTGAGGTGATAGATACTTATGTAAAAGGGCGGAACCTTTCCATGGAGACGGTAGAGCTGAACTCAAGCCTATCTTCGGACTTTGCCTGTTTAGTAGTTCAACAGCCCAATTTCTTTGGCTATCTTGAAGAGATGGAGGCCCATGTTCAGAAAGCCCATGATATTGGTGCCTTATTCATTGCCATAGTTGACCCTATTTCTCTGGGAATGTTCAAGCCGCCAGGGCATTATGGGGCTGATATTGCTGTCGCCGATGGTCAGGCGTTGGGCAACCCGACCAGTTTTGGTGGACCAGGTTTGGGTGTCTTTACCTGTCGCCAGGAATACCTGCGTCAGATGCCAGGCAGGATTGTGGGCAAGACGGTGGATGTCGACGGCAAGCAGGGATACGTGATGACTCTGGTGACCCGCGAGCAATATATCCGCAGGGAGCGAGCTACATCTAATATCTGCACCAGTGAAGCTTTGATGGCCCTGGCGGCAGCCGTTTATCTGGCCACCCTGGGCAAGAGGGGACTGAGGCAGGTGGCTGAGCTGTGCTATCACAAAGCTCACTATGCCGCTGAAAGGATTTCCAAGCTCAAGGGATACTCCCTCGTTTTTCCGGAGCCTTTCTTCAAGGAGTTTGCCGTTCGTTGCCCGGTGACACCCTCACGGATCAACCAATCCCTCTTCAACGAAGATATAATCGGTGGTCTAGATATAAGCCACATAATAGACAACAGTATGCTGCTCTGTGTTACTGAGATGAACACCAAACAGGAGATAGACAGATTAGTAGAAATTCTAGTAGCGTTTTAGGAGACGAGACATGAGTCATCACTTGCTCCCTGAGATTAGCCAGCCAGGTAAGATCGGGTGCAGTCTCCCGGCTCTGGACGTGCCTCCGACCCAGTTGCCCCCCAAAGAGCTGCTCCGGCAAGAGCTTGAGCTACCTGAGGTAAGTGAGGTCGAGCTAATGAGGTATTTCACTGCCCTGAGTAAGCTCAATTACGGAGTGGATACGGGATTTTACCCGCTGGGTAGCTGCACCATGAAATACAATCCAAAATGGCACGAGGATATTGCCAGACTTCCTGGTTTTGCTTCAATTCATCCTCTCCAGCCGGAGGAATCTGTTCAGGGAGCCATGCAGCTTCTGTTTGAGCTGCAAGGATATTTGGCCGAGATTACTGGCATGAATGCCGCCAGCCTGGTCCCTATAGCGGGGGCCCATGGTGAGTTTGCCGGCCTGCTAATGGTAAAAGCATACCATCAAGACCGAGGAGATAAGGCTCGGAAGAAGATACTACTAACCGATTCTTCCCACGGAACCAACCCGGCCAGTGCTGTTATGTGCGGATTTGAGATAGGCACCGTGGCCTCCGATAGTGAAGGTAACGTAGATATGAAGAGCCTAGAATCCGCACTGAATGAGGAGGTGGCTGCTTTGACATTAACCATGCCTACCACTCTAGGTCTATTTGACCCACGAATGCTGGAGATTAGCCGATTGGTTCATGAAAGGGGAGGGCTCCTTGGCGCTGACGGGGCGAACTTGAATGCTTTCCTGGGGCGGGTAAAATTTGGGGAGCTGGGCTACGATTACGTGCAGTTGAATCTCCACAAAACTTTCAGCACTCCCCATGGCGGTGGTGGTCCAGGCTCAGGCCCCCTCTGCGTTAAGGAGAATCTTGCCGATCTTCTGCCTTCGCCTTTGGTGACTAAGAGTAATGGCAGGTATAAGTTTGTTTCACCGGCTAAGTCTATCGGGAGGATAGCTAATTTCTACGGAAACTTCGGAGTGATGTGTAAGGCTTATGCTTATATCCGTTCCCTGGGCGCTGAAGGGATGAAGGAGGCCAGTGAGGATGCGGTGCTAAACGCCAACTACCTTAAGGAAAAGCTAAAGCCATATTACCACCTGCCCTATGACCGCATTTGCATGCATGAGGTAGTGTTTTCGTCCAGACGACAAAAGGCAAAGGGGGTTCACACTGTAGATATCGCCAAGCGTTTGCTTGATTACGGCCTTCACCCTCCCACCGTCTATTTCCCCTTGATAGTTGACGAGGCCCTGATGATCGAACCTACTGAGACGGAGAGCAAACGGACGCTGGATGCCTTT
>CAZLCQ010000094.1:0-3976 GCA_964557995.1 uncultured Dehalococcoidales bacterium | reverse complement strand
GAAAGGCTTGAACGCCGGGTCTACTTCTTGGATAGAAGAATCGAGGAGAATATCAAACTGAGCTCCTGGGCCTCTTTTGACAACACATGACATCCAGCCTGTCTAGCGGGATCAGCCCTGGCGATCATTCTCAGCCAATGCTTCGTTTCCTTCGCTTCTTTCCTGCAAATGGAGATCTTGTGCTAGAAATCTTTCCTGGATTCCGCCCCGTCCGCTTCCATGTAGTTTGCGCCGATACCGGTGGCGGCTTTTACTATTTGTCTGATAAGTGGATTATTGACGGGATCTTGAGGGAAGCTTTTTGCGGGCTCAATGACTGCTTCACCAAATCGTGCAGTACGTTATTCGAGGTCACACTTCTTTTTGTCATTGGGATTTTGAGCTTTGTTTGCCATTTGAGCTTTGGGCTTTGACATTACGGGGGGTTCGGCACTTAGCGCTGGGGGTTCGGGGCTTGACTACGCGCCTGGCTCCAGCTGCTTGACCTCAAAGACCCTTATGCCCTGACGCTTGGCAAACTGCATGGCTTCAGCGGTGAGGCCGGGAACAACAACAAGGACCTTGTCCATAATGCCGGCATCATAGGCCCTATCGTCAAAGTCAAACACCCTGTCCAGCCCCATCGGTTTGTCAGCCGTCTCGATTCCGATAGCAACGCGATGAGTAATGATGCCCTCATCCTTGGTAGCCAGTATGTCCATCTTATGGGAAGCGCCGGAGCGCCCTTTGACCTCAGCACTCTCTCCTACCCTGTAGCCCCGCTTCTTCAGATATTCGATAAGTTGTGATTTGGATTCGAACTCAAACCGCTCCCTGACTATTTCCGGACGCGGCTGCGCACCAGCGGTGAGTAGCGTATCCAGGTCTTTGGGTTCCAGCACTTTTATCGCATGGTAGCTGGCGAATTTCCGGGCCTCTTCCCCTAACTCCGGGATGCTAATCAGCACCTTGTCGTGAAAGCCGCTATCGAAGGCCCTGACATCGAAATCCATTATCCTGTCCAGTCCTATCGGCTCCCTGGCAATCGCAATCCCGATAGCGACATTGTGCGTCACAACGCCATCGTCTCTGCTGGCCAGCATATCCAGCCTGTGCTCGGCACCCGACCTCCCCTTTACTCTGGCATTTTCCGTCACTTTGTAGCCGTTATGCACCAGGTACTCGACGAAGCGCACCTTGGGCTGGATTTCGAACTCCAGCCAGTTCCTCTGCCCCTCGTCAAGCGTATATGCATAGATATTCACCTCGATGATCTCGTCCTCGGTAGAGAGCGAAGAGCATTTCAAGCAGCGCCATTTAACCAGCGGGGAGCTGAATATTTCGCTGCAGTCACGGCATTTACGCAGCACCCCCCGGCTCAGGTAATCGGCGCCCACAGTCCGCAGCTCCAGTTTACACTTGGGGCATACGAATTTGCCCTTGACCGAGTACTCCTCTTCAACGCCAACGTAGCCGCAGGCCAGGTGCTCCAGGATCCGTCCTCGCGCGATATCGCCCGAGCCGCATTTGGGACAGTGGGTGCTTGGCCTCAGGTTTATGGACTGACAGCGCGGACAATGGAGAAGCCTGTCAAAGTAACTCTTTCTCAGTATGGCCCTAGCACTGAGAGCTTCCACAATGGCCACTGCTTCCTTGCCCTTGACCCCGGCTGTTTGCTCAACCAGCGGATAGAGGAACCCCAGCTCACTAGCGAAATCAAGCTGCGGTCTGATGTCAGCCACCCTGGCCGACAGCATTGCGGCCACGACTTTCATCCCTAAATCGCCCCTCTCCGCGTCGCTCAGGATTTCTGAGGCCTCCATTGCTTCTGTTGCTTTCTCAATCTTTGCCATGACTTGCCTCCGTTCGCACGGTTACAAAAGTATAATGCGCACTATCGCACAAGTCAATGAGGCAAAGGTACTAGCTTCGTGCACCCTCGGTTTTCGGTCAGCGCCACTGGCCCGTCCTGCCCGCACTTCCCCCTTAGATTAAGATGGACAAAGCGGGTTACGCCCATGGTTGTCATGACTCCTTTAACCCCTCTTCCTAAGAGGGGGATGGTTTATGTGGTGGTTGTTATCTTTCGTCGTTGGCAAGCTCGACTTGTCGGAGCGCGGCCATCCCATCGGCCAGCGCCGTTGCGTTGTCGGGATTTGTCAGGATGACGAGTATGAGGGGAATTGTCGTCGTGGGCGTGTATAGCAGTTCCTTCGGCCGGGTACAGGCCCCAGCGCACTCAGGACATGCCTATGCAGATCCTGATTTGCAGAGGAGGGTTTGTACTTGCCTCTTCCTGTGTCCTGGCGAGTTCTTTATCGTCTGGGCTGCCGAGGCCCGACTCATCCGATTGGAAGACCTCGCCTCTGCTCAGGATAGACTCGGGGCACCGATCCCCTCGTCCAGAAGAGATTCCAAAGCCTGAGCGACAAATCTCCCCTCCTCGCCATGATTGCAGAGTGTGCTCCGCAACGACTAAAGGGCGTGTTATTGACAGCAAAGCGCGATAATCTATCGCTATGTTTGCTGATTGCTGTTCTTCGCCGGGAGAGTTGTCTGTGTTGTTCATAGTACTAATTGCCTATTACCTTTGTCATACTAATAGTCGCAAGAAAAAGGAAAATCCCTCATCCGTCCGGTACTTCTGCCAGGATTCTCAACCACAAATTCCAAATGCCGAAGCCCGAACGACGCTACAAATCCAGATGCCTGAACGCCAGAAGCGCTGTCCTCCATCATTCGACCCACGTCACCTGTCGTTCAGACGCAGTTTATGATGTCCTGTCCTTTGGATTTGTGTGGTGTCGGTCTAGTGCCGAGGGAGGGACCCGAACCCACACTCCCTTGCAGGAAGCGGATTTTAAGTCCCGTATTAGCTTCAGTATTGCTTACCATCTGCTTACCATTCAGAGCTTGAGCAACGCTGTCACTGGGTAGTCTCTTACCGTGTATTAGCTGGCTAAGATAGGAATGGCTGACTCCTAACTCTATAGCCAACTGCCTTCATGACTTCTGCTTCTTCATTTTGCCTCCTTGTGGCTGCACTTCCATAGCTAGAGTACTATCAACTTGCTATCATTCCACTATCTTCCTTGGCTTTCTCTTCCTCTTATAACTCAAGTCCAGCACTACCCAATCCCTGCCTAACTTCACCCCTTTGATTTCACCCTTGGCTAGTAGCCTTCTCACCTGGCTGGTATCCAGCCCTAGCTTGTCTGCTGCTTCTTTGACACTGTACATAGCTATATTACACACGGATACAGGTATACAATCAAATAGCGATAGACAACTCCATCCTGTTCTATTATGATGATTGGTATCAGAGATTGTTCAAACAAACAAGGGAGGTAGATTTAGAAATGGGCCTTTCAATGTACGACGAAAAGGGGGCACTATTACCTGCGATAACATGTGATAAATGTGGCAAGCGAATTGAAGATTGGAGTCTCGCAGTAGTTACCTACCAGTGGGTCTCTGAAGATTCAATTACGGCTGTGAAGGTGTATCATAAAGGTCAATGTGACCCTGGTAAACTCAAGGGTGGCTCTGTGCTTTGGGTGGAACTCAGAAATTACATTCCGTGGCTCCTGTGGCACAACAATTGGGGTATAAAGCAGACAACTATGGAAGGGTCTACAATCACTCTAGAGGTTCCCAAACCTTTGGACACGTGAATCACTTGTAGATAGCACAACCAAGGTTGGGTAGAGAGTGGCATCGTATGGCCTAGTTAAATACAATCCTGATTGATTCGCCCATTCATACTTGCAGTCATTGCACCAGTAACGCTGGGTGCCCTGAGACCTACTGAACTTGATTATGCTTGTGCTATCGCAATATTTACAGTTCACTTTGGCTCTTTGTCTTTGTTATTTGCTGAGTCTATTGATTCAGGGCTTAGGCCTTCCCTTCTGGACTTGAGAAAATTGCTTACCAGTTTGGCTACTGCCGAGGGAGGGACTCGAACCCACACTCCCTTGCAGGAAGCGGATTTTAA
>CAZLCQ010000093.1:0-4078 GCA_964557995.1 uncultured Dehalococcoidales bacterium | reverse complement strand
GCTTGTACTTCTGCAATCAGGTCTTGAACCGCGATACGTAATACTGTCTGGCCTTCCTTCAACGTGTCCACAAGAACATCGTAGTCCTCATAGAAATAGACTGTCTTGCCATCCGTGAGCACTACGAAGGATGATAAAGTCCTGGATTGTTCCCGTATAAATCGGAAACTGGACCGTATCCGCTGCAGTGGCAACGAACTATCCAGCAATTTCATCAATATCTTCAATTCGAAAATGTCTTCCACAGAATAGCGACGGCGTGAACCTCTTCCGGATGCCGCTCTTAGGCTAGGCCTCACCAGGCCTGTCTTGTCCCAGTACACAAGCTGATTGTAGGTAGCGCCGACCACATGTGATACCTCTGAGGTACGGAAGGATACAGGTTTTCTTCTACGGGGCATTGCGACTTCCAGTCAATATTATGTCGGTTATCTAATTATATCACTTGCGGCTCGAACGCAGGCGCAGGTTCAATCCAGCCGTTGCCGGTTGCTGTTTCACCCATGGGAATACCGGGAACGTGCACGTCAGCTACCTAAGTCGCTTATCCTATTTGGCTATGAATACTAACAAGATAGACATCATTCCATGTCTTCTGATGCCTTTTCTCATATCGTGTAAGAAACTCAAACATCCCAAATAGATTTACAAAACGATCGGTATTTGGTATAAACCGTCTTTATCATAACTTTGGTCGCCTAAACTTGAATATTGAGGAGCAAGAAGACGATGACGAAAAGAGTAGGCATCATAATTGCAGTTAGCATAGTAGTTATCATATGTATCTCTGTATTAGTACCACGATCTATTTCCTGCAATGGCGGGCCTTCAGAAATCAAGAATCCTGATACCTTTGTCATAGCGGTGATTGCCGATATATCCAGTTTAGATCCTGCCTATGGCTATGATACTGCCAGTTCCGGCCAAATACAAAACATTTATGAAACCCTGATTAAATTTGATGGCCAAAGTACAAGCGACTTCATTCCGTGCCTAGCGACAGAATGGACAATCTCTGAAGATGGAAAGACCTACAGATTCAAGATTCGTGAAGGAGTGAGCTTTCATAGTGGAAATCCATTAACCCCGGATGACGTGGAGTATTCATTTGAAAGGGGGATGGTTCAAGACTATTCTCTTGGACCACAATGGATGTTTTTTGAGCCCCTTTTTGGTTTGGGGAATTACACCTCTCGAACCGACGATGGTCTGATCCCGCTTGAGGAGATCAAGAGCAAAGTAGAAGTCGATGGCCAATGGGTGCAATTCAATCTGGCTACCCCATACGAACCGTTCTTGCAGATTCTTGCCTCTTCCTGGGGTTCTATAGTGGATATGGATTGGTGTATAGAGAATGGTGATTGGAATGGAACTGAGGAATCATATGACGGTTTGAACAACCCTGTTTCTGGTGGTTCTCCAATCAATTCGTTAACTAACGGTACCGGCCCATTCATGTTGGAGCTCTGGGAACCAGGAATTCAAATATGGTTAGTAAGAAATGATAATTATTGGGGTACACCAGCCAGTTTTGAAAGAGTTATCACCCAAATAGTTGGGGAATGGGGAACCAGAAAACTGCTGCTGGAGTTAGGTGATGCCGATTGCGCTCTTGTTCCAAATGAACAATTCCTAGAAGTAAAGGAAATGCCAGGAATCTTGGTTTATGATAATGTACCTATGTTACTCAACCAAGCGCTTTTCTTCCAATTCGATATTGATCCCAACAGCGCATTGATTGGCAGCGGCCAGCTAGATGGCAATGGTATCCCCACAAACTTTTTCAGCGACGTTGATGTACGCAAGGGTTTTGCCTATGCTTTCGATTGGGATACTTATATTGATGATGCGATGGCAGGTTATGGGGAGCAGATATCTTCACCGATGGTCAAAGGCATACCTTACTATAAACCGGACTGGCCAAGTTATGAACTGGATCTGGCAAAAGCAGAGGAGCACCTGAAAGCGGCCTGGGATGGACTACTATGGGAAAATGGCTTTGAAATGACACTTGTATATGCATCAGGAGACATCACGGGAAAGGTTGCTTGTGAAATACTGCAGAACAATCTATTTGAGATCAATCCACTATTCAAAATAAATATTCAGTTAATGGCGTGGCCAAGTATACTCAGTGAGATGGTGATAGGACGTTTACCCATGTATTTGAATGGTTGGCAAGCTGACTATCCCGATCCTCACAATTTCGTCTTTGCTTATATGCATAGTAAAGGTACATTCGCACACGCGCAGCGATATAGTAATGAAGCAGCAGATGATCTCATAGAACAAGCAATCTCCTCAAGTAGTCATTCAGAAAGGCAAATGCTCTATGATCAGATAGCAGAGTTATATTATGACGAGGTCCCTAGTATCATGATTTCTCAA
The DNA here is from genome assembly GCA_964557995.1 of uncultured Dehalococcoidales bacterium. Lineage (GTDB taxonomy): Bacteria > Chloroflexota > Dehalococcoidia > GIF9 > AB-539-J10 > RBG-13-51-36. The sequence goes on along the minus strand of CAZLCQ010000093.1, from coordinate 1,690 downwards.
CTATTGGGTGTTTATTTCTTTCGGGACTGGATACAGGGTTTTGTTCACAACCCAATAAGACCAGCATATGAAGACTATGCGTATTACCTAAGTAAAGGATACTAGTAATTCAATAACACTACGGAGAGATCTGGCAAATAGCCTGCCGATTTTCGAAGCGACGATAGTCTAATCCGCCACTTCTTCCTTCACAAGATCGAGTGGCTGATGTGTGTTCGGATCTCATCAAGGTACGTGTGGGACAAAGCTCGTGCCGCAGTAGGAGCCCGGTGCTTACTTGGGAATGTGAAATCGCCAGGCACAAACCCATTCCCTGGGATGCTTGTCGGGAGGACAACTAATGCATTCGGTCGTGATTCTAGAATCTATCGTCCTGGCAAATGCCTCGAATTCGGCCAGTCCCGCCGACTTGCAGGGATAGTCCGGCAGCCCTTGACTCCCTCTTGTTTTCTGGACAAGGCATTTCACCATGCGAAGGGTGAGCTCATCGCCAGACCTCTCGATGGCCTGCTCATTGATGTTCGCGTAGAGCCGAAACTTCAAAGCCTGTTCCAGACCATCCAACCCGCTTTGTTCAGGAAGGTGCAAGAATGATCTTATTATGTTTGCTTCCACAGGCGAGTATCTGGTCCAACAGGTATCGTTACATCTCTTGCTGGTATACATATCATGGTTGTCTTCAACGGTCCGGAACCATACTCCGTCATTCGTCAGCCAGTTGGCCGACATCGCATTTATCAGACTGATCAACTTCTCCTTTTCCATATTGACCAGCCACAGCGGCAGGCCGTTTTCCGTTTGAAAGCCAATAGTCTTGGACAGGCGGTTCATAGCTATGGGGAAAAACGAGCCAGAGACCTTTTCTTCAAGCCGAATGGCTTCTTCCAGACCCAACTGGTGGACGACCTCGTTGAACCATATGCCATAGTGCAATACTATCCGTCTTAGCACATCGACGGCATAATGGGCCAGTTCGATTCGACTGAGTTCCTGCAGAGCGTTTGTGCCCATGTTTCCTAGTCCCTGAGTTCAGCTTGGTAATACGTCAGGAAACAACCATCCCTTCGCGAAGGGCAGAAACTGTGAGTCGCCGCAGAAAGTCCGAGCGCGAGATTACAGTATGCGCTCTTAACCGCCTACTACGCGGCCCAGGTAGTATGGCCAGACCACTATAGCCAGTATAATCTGCCACCAGACGAGGCCGCCGACATAGCCGATTGTGAACAGCCAGCCCATGCACCAGATAGGGCCTATCAACCACGGGGTGCGGTGGTGGTCCCAGTGTCTTTTCCTTTCCTCTGCCATGCTTTCCTCCTTTTACAGCATAACCTACTCTGGATTCGATGGTTTTCGCGGCAACATCCTTCCTATGATCTCACAATAGCAAAACGGAGCTTTCACAGCAATAGCCTCAGGGATCTGATATTGCAGATTCAGCCGTATCTGCTCCTTTTCTCCAGCGAAGCCACAGCGCCCAGGCAGTTACTGCCACGGCTACCACGGCAACATAGATTTCCACCTGGGCGGTGGTGGTAAGGATTCCTGCCTGCGCCAAAGCTAGGTTATAGTTCAGTAAGGCGTGCAGCGCGGCTGCTATGAGGAAGAACCGCCATCCCCAGCCCCTAGCCAGACCATACCCGGCCAGGCCGGAAAAAGCGATATGAGCGGCTACGGCGAAGAATCTCTCCCA
>CAZLCQ010000092.1:0-4078 GCA_964557995.1 uncultured Dehalococcoidales bacterium | reverse complement strand
TGCGAGGCAAAGCAGTCCTGTTCTGGAACACTCTGAACTCAAGGGATTTCTCAGATGATATAGCCGACGTTGACTACCACGACCTGCCCCGCCCCTTTCACCGCTATTTTGAGGAAGAAGTACAGCCTCTCGACCGCGATTACTGACTGCATAATCCCATGTACGCCACACTAATCAGGACTGCTGCAAATCAGGCGTCTTGCCGCTCGAGTACTGGCTCGCAGAATCGGATTGAAATCAAGGGCGCAGACTAGCCAGCAAAAAATAGAATGCCCCGAGTAACCTTAGTTCCTTCACCCGCTATTGTCCGGCCTGGCCCTCAGCCTACCTTGTACTGGCCACTGCCCGCACCTTTCAGCTTCCTCCGAGCCCGACTCTTGCAGCGGATCCTCGTTCAGCTACTCGGGACGGTGTCCATACTAGAACACACATAACCATCTGTCAACTCCCCGCATGTACTAGGAAGTTAGTACCGAGTCTCTCGGAACCAGGAACCTCGGATGCCATACCATTCAGGCCCGCCATAAATGAGGCATCATGTTCCAGAATGCCTGGGGACATCCTATTTGTTAGCGCAGCAGGAAGGCTCTTATTTCTTCACCGAACTGGCGACTTCGCACGAACATGGCGTTGTGCCCGAGGTTGGGATACAGGACCAGCCGGGCGTTGGGTATTTTTCCGGCTGTCTCACGAATGTCATAGAAGAAGTCTTCTTCGCCACCAATCGCCAGGGTATCTGTCTTGATGCTATCCAACTGGTCACTCAAGTCATAGCGGTTGTCTGCTTCAATTTCGACAACCCCGTCCGAAGGGTCGCCCGGGATCATGAGATTGCCCAGCAGCCACATGAACCACTTGAAAAGGTGCTTGGTAATTCCCTTCCGGATGATGGCCGTAGCCAATAGTGCATATGCCGCCCGCCGCTTCCCCTTTCGTGCGAGTTCTGCAACTCTCGTCTGCAGCTCTTTGCTTTCGTCAGTGAGACGGCAACCGGTCATGACAAGGACGAGACGCCTCACCAGGTCCGGATGGTCAATGGCAAAGTACTGGGCTATCCCTCCTCCCGTGGAAACGCCGATTATGTCCGCCGCACCGCCCACCTCGTTTTCAATCATAACAGCGTAATCATCAGACATGTCCCTGAGCGAATATCGCGGGGGCAGACCGGGTCTCCTGCTAATAATGTATATCCTGTAGTCATTTGTGAGCCCACTTAAATAACCATAGGTCATGCGCAGCATGATGCCGGACGGAGGCTTATGCCGAAAGTCTAGACCGTCGAATACAACGAGGTTCCGCGCGCCATTCCCGATACGGGCATAAGGAAGGCCGTTGGCGGAATACCCGGTTACCGCTCTGCGTTTGGCCATACTGTTTCCCATTATACAAGAATGGCCGGGATACCATGCTTTGCCTTGTGAAGTATCAGCCCTGCTGCAAATCCGGTATTTACAGCATCAAATGAGGCTAAGCGTGCTTGAAGATTCGTTGACTCAGGTGTACACTGGACGACTGAGTACAGAATGGAGGTGTCTCTTATGAAGGCTCTAGTAGTATATGACTCAGTCTACGGAAATACGGAGAAGATCGCCAGGGCTATTGGTGAAGCTATCACCCCCTCCGGCGAGGTCAAAGTACTGCGGGCGAGCGAGATGAACACTTCGGGACTGGCATCTCTTGACCTTCTCATCGTAGGTTCTCCAGTCCACGGAGGCCGGCCGACCCCGGCGGTTCAAGACTTCCTCAGCAAAATGGCCCAGCAGTCGCTTAAAGATATTAAGGTGGCTGCCTTTGACACCAGGGCCACGTCGAAATTCGCCAAGATATTTGGAAATGCGGCGGGACGCATCGCTGGCCAACTGACAAAGAAAGATGGTGTTCTCATCGTACCTCCGGAGGGTTTCTTCGTTACGGGCACCAAGGGTCCACTGAAGGAAGGAGAGCTGGAGCGGGCCGCAGCCTGGGCCAAAGGGCTTCTAGAGGACAAGAAGTAATCTCGTAAGGCCTTTTCGCTTTCAAATACACAGTCACTCATTCCCTACCACGAATAAGAATTCCGGTGACACTATCTAAGTCAGAGCTGCTACACATCAGACCGCGGCCCTGGGGATACGGCGTCACGAGATGGGGTTGAGGTCGAAGACGTGGATGTTGAATTCTGGTTAGGCGTGGGACTTCGACATGACAATATCCAGACGGCGCAAGGCCTGTCTATTGGGTCATTTCAGATTGCCAAGGGCATGCTCGGCTTGGAAAAAAAAGTAATGCCCCGAGTAACCTCACTTCTGTCACCTGCCATCGTCGGGCCTCGTCCTCAGCCTACCTTGCACCGACCACCGCCAGCACCTTTCAGCTTCCACCAAGCCCAACTTCAGTATCAGGTCCCCCGCTTGGCTACTCGGGACACCTTCCATATTAGCACACTCATGAACCCGTTGTCAAGTCCCTCTCTTGATTGGGTAGCATGCGGATACTTGCCAGGGCGTCCACATCTCAGAGCTCTCCAGTAAACATTCATAATGCAGACATTGCAGCATCCTTGCAGACCATACGTGTCAGCAGTCTATCTGTACTGGATCACATGCACTATCCTGGTTTTTCTTATCAGATTCAGCTTGTATGAACAGGGATCCGTTGATATATGAGGTGATCAAGTATCACTTTGATAGAAGGCTATCCAGTCAAGGACTTTCTTCATTACCTCGCTGCGGTTATCTCTGGTCACTAACAGGACTTCGGCTTGGGGGTGGCGCTTGATTTCGTCGGCAAAGGGGTGGTGATTGAACATGATAGTGCCGAGGACCTTCCTGCCGCTGTTCATGGCCTGCGTCACGACCTCTTTGAACCTAGGTGACAGAAGCTCCATCTTACCAATCTCGTCAATGACTACGAGGTCGCTCTCTGCCAGTGCTTGGCGCAGAGCAGAGATGCCAACTCTGTCCAGAGCACCTGTGTCCACCTTGTATTTGCTGACCCGGTGGGGACTGGAGATGTCGACGTGGGCTAGTGTTACCTCCTGACCATCGAGAGTGGCGATGCGGAAGCCCTGCCTTATCCCCCCGGTCCGTATCTCCTCAGTGTAGAAGCCGCCACCCTTGACTTTGGTCCTGGCCAGGGCTTCCTTGATGAGAGCGGTCTTACCTGAGCCCGGCTGACCGGTCAACAGGAGAACCCTTTTCACTGTTCGTTGGCTTGGGCCTGGGCTTTTCTTCTTTCCTTTAGCTTCTTCTCGCGCCGTCGATGCTTCGAGGCAGCCACTTTCTTCTTTTTGTACATATCTTTTGTGCTAAACCCTAATGGTGGGATTATTCTAGCATATTGCAGGAAGAGGTATAGCGGAGCACAGAAGCGGAAATCCTCAACAAGAATCGAAATTGAAGAATCAAAGATCGAACAAACCCGAATGTCAAAATCCAAATGCTTGAATGCCAGAGCGAATTCGATTCGTCCTTTGGATTCTGCGCTTGATTTGACATTTGAGCTCTGCAGTTTGACACTAGCTACGATTCAGCCAATGGGATTGCCGCGATTCGATCGTAATCACGAAAGCAAGGGGCGGGGACAAGCCCCGCCCCAACGAATCAGTTTACAAGAGCTTACTCTATTTAGTCTTCCCTCTCCAGTATAGTGGCAGCGCCCTGTCCGCCGCCAACGCAGGCGGTGGCCAGACCGTATTTCCCTTTTTCGACGTTGAGTATTCTGGCGCAGGTGCCCACCAGCCTGGTGCCACTGGCTCCTAGGGGGTGTCCGATGGCGGTAGCGCCACCCTTGACGTTGATTCTCTCAGGGTCTATGCCCAGTTCTTTCATGGCATAGAGGGCAACGATGACAAAGGCCTCGTTGATTTCCCAGAAGTCTATGTCCTGAGCTTTGAGACCGGCGTGTTCCAGAGCCATGCGGCTGGATGGGACCGGGCCTTTCCCCATCATCGTGGGGTCAACGCCAGCCCAGCCCATGGATATGATTTTGGCCAGTGGCTTGAGCCCCAACTTGTTGGCCTTTTTCTTGGACATCAGCATCATAGCACTGGCACCGGCGTTGAGCGGAGAAGAGTTGCCCGGCGTTATGTGTCCATCCT
>CAZLCQ010000091.1:0-4166 GCA_964557995.1 uncultured Dehalococcoidales bacterium | reverse complement strand
CGAGGTCCTAACACCCAGGAGATATCTTGACAATCGAGCTCACCGAGTTTCAGCCTAGACGACCTAACCATTTCTTGGATTCCCACACGAGAGCTACTATTAAGCTCTTTGAGCCCCTCTTTGACCAGGTAGCGGTTCTCGCCAAGGACGGCAACCAAATCAGTGATTGTGGCCAGGACGACCAGGTCCAGCAATCTGCTTAGCCATCTCTCCCGGGTATCTTTATGGAATAGCGCTTGCAGCAGCTTGAAGGCAACGCCAGCACCGGCCAGATCCCGAAAAGGATACATCGAATCCTTTCGTTTCGGATCAACTACAGCTATGGCTGGAGGCAGGCTTCTCAGCGGCATGTGATGGTCGGTGATGATCATATCCATTCCCATGTCCTGAGCTTGTCTTACTTCTTTGATATCGGTTACCCCACAATCAACAGTGATAATCAGATTAATCCCCTGGTCACGAAGCTTCTCCAGAGCTGGAATCTTTAATCCATGTCCTTCCTTGATGCGGTCAGGAATATAGGGAATAACTTCAGCCCCGAGCCTTGACAGTCCTTCAACGAGAATGACTATGGCTGTGACGCCGTCAACGTCAAAGTCACCATAGACGGCGATTTTCTCCCGGGCAAGCACAGCCTTGTAGATCCTGCTGACAGCCTGTGATATGTCGGGAAGGAGGAAGGGATTACCCTCCAGCCTGTGGTCAACAGACAGAAAAGCGGCGATATCTTCCGGTTTAACACCACGATTGTGGAGCAGTTGAGCAACTAGGGAAGGTTGACCAGAAGCATTTACGTATTCCTCTGGCACCGGGGGCAAGACTCTCCATCGAGCCCGTTGATTCAATTTCGTCACTTAGTTTTACGCCTTCGGGTGGAATCGCTAACTATACCCTATCCGATGGCAGCCAAGCAAGCTTCAGGCACGGCAGTTTGACCGCCGAGCCAGCCCTAAATATAATCCACATCGATGAGAGTAGCTTTTTATACACTGGGATGTAAGCTCAATCAGGCAGAAACGGAGTCTCTAGCCGATCAATTCAGCCAGGCGGGATTTCAAATCGTAGACTCGAATCGTGAAGCCGATATTTGTGTCGCCAATACCTGCACAGTCACCCATATCGCCGACCGTAAGTCACGCCACTGGCTCAGGCTGGCGAGGCGAAGAAACCCTCGAGCCCTTATTGTCGCCACTGGCTGTTACGCCCAGAGAAGTCGTGAAGAGCTTCTCGACCTTGCTGATCTCGTAGTTGATAATAGAGAGAAAGAGAAACTGCTTAACCTCGTCCAAGCCCTCCCAGCTGAAGACAGGAGAACCGATGAGGGTGAAGCGAAACAATCTCGAGTGCTTGCTGGCTCCGTTAGGACTCGTAGCCAGATAAAGATTCAAGATGGCTGTCATGGCTCCTGCACATATTGCATTGTGCCCGAGGTAAGACCCCACGAATATTGCCTGCCGTCGTCCCGGATAACTAACGAAGTCAAACGAAAGGTCGCTCTCGGTTACAAAGAAGTTGTTCTCACCGGGACGAAAGTTGGCAGCTATAATGATGCTGCCTCGAATGCTGGCGAAGGGTCGAGTGGACTCAAGGATTTGGTCCAGCGTATTCTCCATGACACAGCCATCGAGAGATTGCGCCTCTCGTCTTTGCAGCCTCCAGAAATATCTCCCGACCTTCTTGACTTGTGGCAGGATGAACGGCTTTGCCGACATTTCCACCTGGCCCTGCAAAGTGGCAGCGAAACTGTGCTGCAAAGGATGAGGAGGAGCTACTCTTTGGATCAGTACAAGAGAATTATGAATTTGATCAAAGACACACTACCAGAGGCCGCAATCACCACAGACATCCTGGTCGGCTTCCCCGGAGAGACTGACGAGGAGTTTGAACAGAGCTATTCATTTTGCCAGCGGGCTGGCTTTGCCAACATCCATGTCTTTCCCTTCTCTTCCCGCCCAGATACAGCGGCACACGCGATGCCCAAGCAGATAAAGCACGAGGTCAAACAAGCGCGCAACCAGCGGATGCTGGCACTATCTAGAAGCTCACGGCGCAAATTTTGTGAACAGTCCTTGGGGCAAACTATGGCAGTCCTGTGGGAGAAGGAAACCAAGCCTGGAAGCGGCATATACTCGGGGCTGACCAGCAACTATATCCGTGTATTTGCTCGGAGCGAGAAGTATCTGAATAACGAGATAACACCTGTTAAATTCGTAGGATTGCGTAACCATGGAATGTGGGGAGAACTAACCAGACGGTTAGAAATCATAAACCTAGACGCCCAAAATGAATCATGACTTTTACATAGCGCGTCGCCCAATCAAGTCCACTGCGGAACCAGCCGACCTCTCGTCTACCTCAACTTCCAGTGGTACAAACAATCGAGCCAGCATTCCCCACCAGCCGATGGCTAAAGTTATCTCAACAATATTCTGCTCGTTAAGATATTTATTCAGTGCCTCGAATGTCGCATCTGCTACTTTGACGTTTTGGGCCACTTCATCAACATACTGCAATATTGCACGCTCTTCTTCGTCAAAATTGTTCGATTCTTTCCAGGAGCCAATTGCATCCAACTGAGCTCGGCTTACGCCGGATTGCAGAGCGACCGGTGTGTGCTGCACCCATTCATACTCGCAATCACAGAGCTTGGCGATTCGCATGATAGTCAACTCACGTAGTTTCGGTGAAAGAGTTGTCCTGCCAATTAACGAATTACCTAATCTGATAACGTTGCGAGCCACGTGCGGGCTGTTGGCTAACACCTTATAAAAGTTGATGATCCGGGCTCCATTGCCTTCAATTTGTTGGAATAATTCTTTCATCTCCGGTGGTGCCTGCTCCTTTTGTATCAATTTGACTCGAGCCATATCTCACCTCCATTTATAACGTGCTGCTTGCCTAAATGATATCCTTTCTATCTTTTTAAACTCACATAGTATGTTTAAGAAATTCGACTGGCAACGTAAGATTCTAGCACAATAATGCCAATGTGCGTAGCAGCAACAACATTGACAAAATTCAACAATCGCTATCTCTTTCCCTATTTCTCACCATGACTATTCTTGATATGATGGTTATGAAATGAAAATTCAAGTTAAGGTGAAGCCCAATTCTAAGACCCAAGAAGTTAGCCAGGAAGGGAATAGCTTTGCAGTCAAGGTCAAGGAGCCAGCCAGGGAGGGGAGGGCCAACCAGGCAGTCATCGAATTATTGGCAGAGCATTTCAGCGTTTCCAAAAGTCAGGTCAGGATTCTCAGCGGCTTTGGAAGCAGAAACAAAGTTGTTGAAGTTGCGGGGAGGTAGCATAGCCAACAGGCCTGCCCTCTGGTCATGCAAAGTGGCCGAATCAAGGTTGCCGAGGGCTGGCCCGAAGTATAAACCCTTCGAGACAACGGGTATCCTCAAAGCAGCTTGGCCTCCTATCACGTGCCTCTAGGCCCATAGGTCAACCTTTTTCGTCCTGCGGTCTGATAACCAAGACTGGCAGCCCCGATTCCCTGAGCACATGATCGGCAACACTGCCAAATACTACCCGCCGCAAGCCGCCACGACCATGCGTGGCTATTGTAATCAGGCCCATACTGTTCGTATTGGCGTAGTCCAATATCGCCTCGCCGGGTCTGCCAGGTATCGCCACAGTCTCTACTTGTATGCCCTTTTTGCGCAGCGGTGCAGCCAGCTTCTCCAAGTATTCTCCAGTTCTGTCTAATGCCTCTTTTGTCCTTTCAATCATAGCATCAGTCTCTATAGGTACAGGTGCCTCGCCAGGAAAGCCCGGGCTAAAGGTTATAGGCTCCTGAACAACCTGAAAAAGAACAAGCTTGCCCTGGAAACGAATTGCTTCCTCCGTAGCATAAGGCATAATTTGCTCAGCAAGCTTGGACCCATCCAGGCAAACCAGAATTCTTTCAAACATACTAGCCTCCTCTTCAGATATCGCCCAAATAACTTGACCTTTTGTCGACTTGAAGTTGGTTCTCTCCGCTTAGCTGCCAGAAGACCACTACACAGCTCAACCCTTCCTTCCTTCCTTCCTTCCTTCCTTCCTTCCTTCCTTTCTTCCTTTCTTCCTTCGTTCCTTCCTTCCTTACTTCATCCATTCCATTCAGAAGCAAGAAACTACTTCTCTCAGATAGGATTATATTCTACCTGTAAATCCCTTATCA
>CAZLCQ010000090.1:0-4176 GCA_964557995.1 uncultured Dehalococcoidales bacterium | reverse complement strand
AGTCGGAACCGCATATTCCGCAATACTTCACCTTTACCAGGACCTCATCCTTATCTAAGACAGGGTCCGGGACCTCTCTGATCACCCATTTCATCTTGTCTTCCAGCACCGCTGCTCTCATCTCATACCCTCCTCATCGAACACACTTCTTGGAGTAGAATGATACAACAACTAAGGTTTTTGCGAAAGTGCTGACCTTGCGTGCAAAAAGCGGATTGAAGCACTACCTGACTGCACAGCGAGACTTCCCTAGAAGAAATTGACGGTGGCTATATTGAGGCTGGTTCGCAGGAGGTCGCTTATCGCCCGCTTCCCCTCATCATCCGTAACTGGCTCTATTTCGGATAGCGCTTCGCCCTTTTCGTTTGTTTCGTACTTCCATCTAGTTACATAACCCTTTACGTTGACGCTCACTAGATGTGAAGCGTAGCTGCGGTCACAAAATGTGACATCCGAAGCATCAACATGGAGATAGAGAACACTTCGTCCCTGGTACTCCAATAACCCCTCGGTCACACTGTAGGACCTTTCTTCAAAGCCAATATCCTCATTCTGGGGCAGATGGGCGTAGACATATTTCATAGCCAAATAAACCTCAAATTGCGGCAGCTCCTACTCGGCTCCTGACTGTGCCAGTTTCTCTTTCAGTTCCTCCGAGTTCAGGCCTTGTATGGCCAGAACCTTGTTCCGGCTTGTATGTCCCCGGATAATTGCAAGGTCACTCTTTGAGACCCCCAGCGCCTGAGCCATGAGTGCCAGCAGCGCCTGATTGGCCTGGCCCCTATGCGGTGGTGCTGTGACCCTCACGTGGAGAATGCCGTCCCTGAGCCCCACTATACAATTACTCTTAGCGCCGGGTTGCACATGAACCTCTTGGATCGTCTTCGTCTTATTCCGCACCATGTTTTTCCCTGAATCAGTCTCACCCTTCAAAAACCATCAAACCCTGAGCGCCCGTTTACTCACAGGCTCATTGAGATTCTTCAACCCCAACAATGCCGGAGCAGTTAAATGAATACCATGCCGCAGATCGATACTAATGAGGTTTCCTGCTGGTCGGCAGAACACTGGGCATAGCCAGTGACCTTGCCGGTAGTCTCTCCCAAAAGCCTCAGAGCCAGATATATCGGTGGCAGGCCGCAGATTCTCCTCCGGTCGCCCTCCTTTTTCACCTGCAAAAACATGCCTTCGGCATCGCCTCTAGCTATCGTGTCCATCAGCTCGCCATCGGCTACTGACATATCGGCCCTTCCTACCCCATCCACAGGATAGTGATCGCCGAAGGCCGGTCCCATGTGAGCCAGGTCTCCGGCAGCCACTATCAGGGTACGCCGATCAGCCGTAGCCTCCCTCACTGCGTCAATAAAGAGAGTCACCTGCTCGTCCTCACCGGGCTGTCCCTCTCCTGCAACGAACTTGTGGAAGGAGCCGCAGAGCACAGGCACGAGCTCACAAACCTTGTCCTTCACCAAATAGTGTAGCCAGACTGCCGCTATCTCCACCGAGTGCTCTCCTCGATGGTGAAGCTCCTCGGCAAATACTTCCTCCTCACCCAGTGCAGCAGCCACCTTATCAACTACATCGCTGGCCGTGGGCAATACGCCCCAGGGTGTGGAATAGCTCTGCTGTGTCATAGCAATCAACTTCTCGCAATCCGAGTGATTAGTGCCCAGTATGACAGCTACCTCAGCCTCACGCACCGCCGCCGCTGCTCGCCGCCATACCTCCGCATAGATGGCTGCACCGCGGTTATAGTCGATATGGGGACTCACCAGGCCGCGCACCTGCTCAATATCGGGCACATCTCCGGCCTCCGAAGATGCCATATCGAAGTACTCCGTGAAAGTACGGTCAAGCCCCTCGGGGTTGGCAGGGTAGACCGTCCCCGCCAGGGTGGGAAGACGAAATGAATTAGACCTGAATCTCTCTACCGTTTCCCTGTATGCCTGGGCAAAACGCTCGTTTTCCAGCAGCAGCGCCTCGTCAAGCTCGGCAAGCATCTTTTCGACATAACCTGGCCACAGCCTCAACCCGGTTCTCAGTTCCAGGGCAGTGCTCAGAGTAGCAACATCGCGAGTTCCATCGCACAGCTCGAGGAAAGGAGCAACGTTTCTAGGAATAGCCACAGCCATGTCAACCAGCCCCAGGGGATCACGGAGCACTATCACGGGCTGGCCCTGCCAATGTCCCGGGCTGGCCTGTATTCTCCTCAGTTTAGGCCGCATTTCGCTTGTCATATGCCATCACCGCAAAGAGGCCACATAGCTATTCAGAGCCACACCAAGAGAACTGGCCACTGGCCCGCATTTGGCTTTAAGAAGGTGAAACACCTTGCCCTGCGCAGGCAACTCAGAGAGTGTCTCCCAGTAACCCATACCCTTGGCCAGCACAATGTCAGCAGCCACGAACTCACCCTTGAATTCGGCTGAGGCTATCTCCATATCAACACCCGGGGTGTCGGTGCCAGTGCTGATTACCCTGGGCAATTCCTTCGCCATTCCGAATCTTTCCAGGTCAGAGAGTGTGATATCATCCTGGACTGGTGACCCCTTCACCACATAGGTGACAGGCGCATAGCTTCCCAGCCAGCGCACCAGAGGCAGGTCAAAGGGCACCTCCCCGGCGTTGTCCGCCAGATAGAGAATGCTTCTGGCACCTTCCAGTTTCTGCTCCAGCTTCGCCGTGTCATCGATGGCAAACTCTACGGGCCCACTCATCGCCACCATGATCTCCTTCAGGTCCTTGAAGAAATCTATACTGTTTCCCCGAACAGCGTAGGCAAGGCACTTCCTGAGATCACCTTCGGGATTCTCATCCAGACTATGTTGAATCTCTTCGGCCATTTCCAATTCCGCTGCCTTAATCCCGAGGTAAGGGTCAACATTGCCGGTCAACTCTCTGACAAGACGGTGCAGTGGCGTGGCAACAGCAATAGAGGTCTTGTCTGTGGAAAACTCGCGGTTAAGGAGCAAGAGCCCTTCTTCTATTACCCTCGCCCTCAAGTCGGTCTCTTCAGTGGCCAACCCGGCAGCCTGGCGCAGCAAACCCTCCAGGCAGTAATAACAATCCTCGGCAGCTTTCATCTCTCTTGTCCTTCATATTATACAGGACATACCCTTCTCTCGAAAGGCTCATTAATATATGGTGTAGCCGGGAGAGCTTGACAGACAGAGAGCAGTGGACTAGCATTGCCACACCAGTTTCCGGGTTGAATCACTGTTTGGGGTTTCGTGCTTCGGACTTGGTGCCAAACCAGAGTTTATGCGCGACCATTTCATGCGTCTTTTGTAGCATCCAACCAAGGAGGTGAGGTATGTCGCAGGAAATCGGGCTCCTCTCGGTTTTCGACAGTGGCCGGCTCAAGGAACCGCCGTCATTCTGGTTATCGCTTGTAAGATGGCTATTGCTCATTCCACGCCTTATCGTCCTCACTCTCTTAGGATTGGCATTTCTGGTTACCGGCGCCCTATCTTTCCTCGCCGTCCTGTTCACTGCCAAGTTCCCACAAGGCAATTTTGATTGCAGGTCTAAGTTTATGCGCTGGACATGGCGTATCGGGTTTTACAGCCTGGAGGAGTTCATTGATCGCAACTGGTCAAATATTGATTGGGGCTCAACGCTCGAACTCTACAAAACCCCCAAACACGGCGGCAGGCGATTCCCGGCGGGAACCTGGGTCATAGACTTTCTCGCGCGCGATGCGGACACAAATGATTTAGTGATAATCCAACTTAGGAGAGGCGAGACCAGCGATTCCTCTGTGGGACAGCTCCTGCGATACGCCAGCTGGGTCAGGGAAAAAGTTGCCGCGGAAAATCAGAACGTCAGGGGAATAATAATCACAAAAAAGGCCGATGCGGCACTAGAGTACGCTGTCAGGAACCTGGCGTTTGTAGAGGTGAAAACATACGAGGTCGATTTCCAGCTAAAACTCAAACCTGCTGTGACTTCGACACCCCCAGAGCCTGCTGAGAAGCAGGTGGTCGAAACCAAGTAATACCTAAGCTTATCCCCCAGCTAACGTTATGTCAACAACATTCCGGGGGTCGACCCCCATGGGGCCGAGCACAGACCCCTAGGAATCTCCATTCAGTAGGACAATCCGTTCGCCGTTGAAGACAGGAACGGCGTTATAGGAGTCCAATCGAGAGGCAAAATCGAGGTCCGGCGCGAAAC
>CAZLCQ010000089.1:0-4228 GCA_964557995.1 uncultured Dehalococcoidales bacterium | reverse complement strand
AATACAGACAAATGCTCGGACTTACATGGAACAATTCTTCAAGGTGGTAGATAAGAACAAAACAGAGCTGAGGTGGCAAAGCGAGTGGTTCTCACAATTCACCCTGGACGAAGTAATTAAGCTTACCAGTAAATTCACCGTCGCCCAACTTCTGGCCAGGGAGGATTTCAGCAAGCGGTACAATTCCGGTAGTCCCATATCTCTAACTGAAATGCTTTATCCCTTGCTTCAGGGCTATGACTCAGTAGCCATCAAAGCCGATGTTGAGTTCGGCGGCATTGACCAGAAATTCAACTGCCTTGTAGGCAGAGAGCTCCAGCAGAATGCAGGGCAATTTCCCCAGCAAGTTTTCCTTGTTCCGCTCTTGGTTGGAATTCGCGGAGGACAGAAGATGAGCAAGAGCTTGCGTAACCACATAGGCATCGCCGAGCCACCCCAGGAAGTATATGGCAAGGTGATGTCCATCCCCGATTCCCTTATCCTAGACTATTTTGAGCTGGTGACCGATGTCCCCGAACAGGAAATCACCGAATTTAAGAAGCAACTGGAAACTCCCTCGGTGGACGCCATGAACCTGAAAAAACGATTGGCTCATGAAATTGTAGAGCAGTTCCACGGTAAACAGGCAGCGGATGAGGCACAAGAATACTTCCAAGGGAAATATCAGACGCGAGAACTTCACAAAATAGAAGTGAAAGCTACCATTGGTATCAAAGCTAGTGTTGAAGTGGTCCTCCGCAGGAACATACCAAGGTGGCTTGTGAATAATGAATTCGCGAACAGCATGAGCGAGGCCAGAAGGTTGCTTGCTCAGGGTGCCGTTCAAATCATCAGAACAGATGGAACCAGACAGGTAGTCAAAGACGAGAACGTTAGAATTGAAGCTGGCGATAGAATCAAAGTTGGGAAATTTCACCTTGCTGAAGCTAAAATCGTTGATGCTGATAAAGAAGAAGCTTGATCAGGAGGTAAAGATGCAGCTACGTATTCCGGGACCAACGCCTTGTCCACCACAAGCCCTTGAGGCGATGGGGCGACAGATGATAAATCATCGGGGAGGTGAATTCGGCGGGATTCTCGATTCAATAACGGGGAAACTGAAGCAAGTGTTTCAGACCAAGGCAGACGTCTTCGTCCTTACGGCCTCGGGCACCGGTGGCCTGGAAGCTGCCGTTGTGAATACCCTGTCACCGGCGGACAAGGTTTTGTCTATTTCCAACGGGGCCTTCGGTGAACGATTTGCCGACATTGCCGCACGATATGGCGCTGAAGTAATTCCCCTGAATTTTGAATGGGGGAAGCCGGTTGACCTTGACGTCATAGAGAAAACACTGAAAGCAAATGGCAATTTCAAAGCGGTGCTGGCAACTCATAATGAAACATCCACAGGGATGACCAACAACATCGGTGAGATAAGTGCCATAGTCAAGAAATTCGATAAACTTCTGCTGGTTGACGCTATCTCGAGCTTGGGCTGCATCAATCTGCCCACCGACGACTGGAACTGTGACGTAGTGGTCACTGCTTCACAGAAGGGATGGATGGTGCCCCCTGGGCTAGCCATGGTTAGTGTAAGTGAAAAGGGCTGGCAGGCTCATTCTGAGGCGAAGATGCCACGCTACTATTGGGATTTCAGCAAAGCCAGAGATTTTCTCTTGAAAGGCCAAACTCCATGGACACCGGCTGTCTCCATCTTCTATGCTCTTGATGTTACTCTGGATCTAATGTTGAGCGAGGGACTCGACAATATATTTGCCAGGCATGCTCAAGTAGGCCAGACAGCCAGAAACGGAGTAGAATCACTAGGTCTCTCCATTTTCCCTGTCGAAGAATATGCTTCCAACACAGTGACAGCCGTGAATGCCACTGACAAGATTGATGTCGCAAAATTGATTCAAGTGCTCCGGGAGGAATATAAGGTAATCCTTGCCGGGGGTCAGCAAAAACTGTCAGGTAAGATCCTCCGCATCGGCCACCTTGGCCTGGTATATGAGAAAGATATCAAGTCAGTACTGGAGGCGTTGGACAGAGCTCTGCCACGCGCGAAGAGAGATTAACCAGAAGATGAAGATTCTTGTCGCTGACCCAATCGCTGAGGAAGGAATACAATTCCTCAGTAGCCATGCCCAAGTCGACGTCAAGACCAGGTTGGAGCTTGAGCAGCTTAAGGCGATTATCGGTGACTATGATGCTTTGATTGTTCGTAGCCAGACGAAAGTAGTGGCGGAGGTTATTCAGTCGGGGAAGAAGCTCAAGGTGATTGGTCGAGCCGGCGTGGGCATCGACAACATTGACGTCGATGCCGCTACCAGGAACGGCATTGTAGTGGTTAACGCTCCGACGGGCAATATTATAGCTGCTGCAGAACATACCATCGCCCTCATGCTCGCCTTGGCGCGTAATGTTCCTCAAGCCAACAGCCTTCTTAAGTCTGGCCAATGGCGACGGGACCAGTTCGTTGGCACACAAATCAGAAACAAGACGCTGGGCATCATCGGCCTGGGTAACGTTGGCTCCGAAGTAGCTAAACGCGTCCAAGCTTTTGAAATGCGTGTTATCGCCCACGACCCGTTCGTCTCTGAAGACTACGCCCACAATCTCAAGGTAGAGCTGGTGTCAATGGATCAGCTGCTCAAGGAAGCTGATTTCATCACTCTCCACGTGCCACTGACCGCAACCACCAACAAGTTAATTGGAAGTGGAGAGTTGGCAGAACTGAAACCCACGGCCCGCATTATCAACTGCGCCCGTGGTGGAGTGATTGACGAGGAAGCGTTACTCGAAGCAATCAAAGACGGAAAGATAGCTGGTGCCGCCTTCGACGTCTTTGACCACGAACCGTTGACAGACAGTCCTCTGTTCAGAGAGGACAAGATAATTGTTACACCTCATCTGGGGGCTTCCACAGTTGAAGCTCAGACCAGCGTAGCCAGAGATGTTGCCACCGAAGTTATGGCGGTGCTTCACGGACAATTTAGCAAGTACGCTGTTAATGCCCCTTATGTAGCCCCTGAGCTAGTCCCATTTATGAGACTGGCTACAACTATAGGCAATCTAGCGAGTCAATTGATGGAGGGGCAAATTAGCTCAACATATATCAAGTACAGCGGAGGTGTAAACAATCACGACTGCGGTCCTATCAAGACAGCGCTCATCAGCGGCCTACTGCAACAAGCAAGCGAAGAAAGAATCAACCTGGTCAACGTGGGTCTTGTCGCCGCCCAGCATGGCTTGAGGATCAGCGAAGAGAGAGAGGCGGTGGCCCAGAATTTCGCCAACCTGCTTACACTACAGGTCAATGCCACTACGGGACATACTACAATATCGGGCACGGTTAGAGATAATGAGCGTCACATCGTCCAGGTCAACGATTTCTGGATGGATATCGTGCCCACTGGCGGATACTTCCTTTTCTGTGACCATCTGGATCGGCCCAAACTTGTTGGGGCCATCGGCGACATAACGGGCAAGGCCGACATTAACATCAGCTCCATGCACCTGTCTCGACTCCAGCCCCGAGGGAAAGCTTTGATGATTCTGGCCTTAGATGAGCCACTACCCGAAGAGGACCTACAAGAAATACGCGCTCTTCCTGGTGTTTACAGTGCCAAAGCAGTAAGGCTATAGTAAGTCCCTGCTACAACCTCTCTCAATCCAAGGGATTGATCACCAAACCGGCCGGGAGCTTGGGATAGAAGTAGGTCGATTTGGCCGGCATCCTGTCCTGAGCGTCGGCAACAGCCTTGATCGTTTCCATCTGCGGAGGATGTACCAGAAAAGCCAACTGATACTGCCCTTCCCTTATCTGTTGGCGGGCTTCCTCCAGATCCACGGTATAAGAGACCTCTATGTCTTTCGCTTCGCTCAGGACGCCATCAAAGACAATATGATTAAGAATGCTAACTCCCAATTCCCGATAAGTTTGAGACCTGGTACTGGGCATCATTGTCTCGAGGGCAACATCTTGGCGTCTGTTCAGTACCACCAAAGAGTCAGGCTGTAAGCCTAGGACTCCCAAGCAGCTATCAGCAGGTAGGTCCCACCCATCAATCCTGGGTGCAAGGATCTCGATGTTGAAGAAATCTCTGAATCGATCCACCAAATTCATCAGGATAGAAGGCAATATGCCACGCACCAGCCTGTGCAGAGGTAGAACAACTAGTCCCGCGTCGGAAAACTCGACTAACTCCATCATTACATAGTTGAAGGCTCCGCTGCCACCTGGAGA
>CAZLCQ010000088.1:0-4281 GCA_964557995.1 uncultured Dehalococcoidales bacterium | reverse complement strand
TTAAACTTATAGCCATCGTAAGGAGTATTTTTACCCTTAGAGGCAAAATTGCGGCTATCCACTATCCATTCCCGGTCAGGGTCAAGTATGGTGATATTAGCCGGAGCGCCTGCCTTTAAGGTGCCTAGTTCACCATTTCTACCAATGACTTTCGCTGGCTCACAAGTTAGCTTGGAGAGCAGCAGTGTAAGGCTTATTTCTCCTTGGTGCACCAGTCCCATGAGGCAGCCAAAAGCGGTTTCAAAGCCACTGATGCCAAAAGCAGCCAGCTCTAGCCCGCAATTTTTGTCCGCCAGGGTATGTGGTGCATGGTCAGTGGCGATAGCGTCGATCACCCCGTCTTTGAGTCCCTTGATTAAGGCTTGGACATCCTCTTTGGTGCGCAGGGGCGGGTTCACCTTGGCATTGGTATCAAAGGGTTCGTTTGAAGCTTTACCCATAATCCTTTCCTCGGTTAAGGTCAGGTGGTGGGGTGTGACCTCGGCGGTTACCGAAATCCCTTCTTCTTTGGCACGGCGAATAAGCTCCACAGAGCCTTTGGTGCTCGCATGGGCAATGTGAAGCCTGGCCTTGGTCCGCTTTGCCAGAATCAGGTCACGGGCTACCATAGCCTCTTCGGCGGCTGCGGGAATTCCTTTTATTCCCAACTTAGCAGACATCTGACATTCGTTTATGATTCCGTTGTCGCTCAGAGCTTTGTCCTCACAATGGTCAATGACTGTCAAGCCCAGGTCTCGGCTATACTCCATGGCACGACGCATGAGCTGTGAGCTTGTCACTGGGTCGCCATCATCGCTAAAAGCAAGCACCCCGGCTTCAGCCAGTCCGCCCATATCGGTTAATTCTTCACCCTTTCTACCTTTAGTGATACAGCCTATGGGCAGAACGGCGACCAAGCTATCCCTGCTTGCTTTTTGCTTCACCCAATCTACAGCAGCCGGAGTATCTAAAGGAGGCTCCGTATTTGCCATACAACAAACAGTAGCAAAACCACCTATGGCGGCTGCTTTTGTCCCTGTGGCGATTGTTTCCTTATCCTCAAAGCCTGGCTCTCGGAGATGGCAATGAAGGTCTATAAAGCCGGGGCAGACGACTAGTCCCGTGGCATCTAAATTCTGCGCCTCGCTCAGAATGGCAGTGCCCCCTATCTGCACAATCTTGCCCTCAGCAATAAGCAAGTCACCAACCTGGTCTACGCCCTGGCTGGGGTCAATTATATGGCCGCCACGGATAAGCAGAGAGATAGCTTCCTTATTCATTGTCTGACATAGCTGCTGGGCTTGAACTGCTGGGCCTGAGCTTCGTTTTCCGAAGCAAAGATAATCAGATTCTCGAGTTTAATCTTCCGGCCGAAGTGGCTATCAGCGCTGTGATATTTCTTGTTCTCCAACTTCCCTTCATGCCAATCCGAACTGGCGACATATTGAGGATGAAGCTCATGGTCGCAATAGACACACCGCAATGTCAAAGGCTCGCGACTCACTATTTTGAACTCAGGCTTTATGTACCTTACTTCTGTTTCCTGGTTTGAGACACAGTTTATGTTAGGGCACTTGACCCCGGAATCCCGCTTATAAACGGGATAATCTATATTCCGGATAAAGGAACCCTCTTTCTCAGGCATTGTGACTTCCTTGGCACCCAATAAGAGGGCCAGGAGCGCCATTCTGATGGGCATCCCGTAAGCAGCCTGCTTGAAATACATGCTTCTGGGGTCAGCATCCACCTCATGGGTCAATTCATCAACACGGGGCAGCGGATGCATAACAAGTGTTTTCTTAAACTCTTTTCCTTTAAGGAGTTTTTTATCTACCACAAGGTAGTCTTTTTTCAACCCTTGTTCCTCCACCGTGGGTGCTTGCCTTTCCTTTTGAAGTCTGGTGACATAAAGGGCATCAACTCCTGCCTTCAGTTCCACTCTGATACTTATGTCAGGCAACATGGCAAGTTGATGTGGGCTACTTGGAGTCATGTATATGGCGTCGATAGGGAAGAGTCTCCTTCCAGGTTCTTGGTTCAGATTCCTACAATTTTTCAGTTCACCTTTATATTCTGTGTTCAGTCTCCTTAGGACATGCTCCGGCATCTCAAGCCCTGGGCCGGGGCAGAAAAGGATAGTGGCACCAAACCTGGCTAAGGCATAGATCAGGGAATGTACTGTTCGCCCGTGTTTCAAGTCTCCCCACAGAGCAATTCTGAGCCCCTTAACGGTCTGCCTTTCTTTTCTAATGGTGTAGAGGTCGCACAAGGTTTGGGTGGGGTGTTCATGGCTCCCGTCGCCAGCATTTATCACCGGGATGCCAGCGTAATCGGCAACCACCCTGGCTGCTCCTTCCCATGGATGTCTGATAACAATTATATCGGCATAGCTCCCGACCACTTTCGCCATATCAGCAATGCTCTCGCCTTTGGCCAGAGAAGTGGCGCCAATGTCGACAGCGCTTATGACACGACCTCCGAGTCTCAGCATGGCAGTCTCGAAGGATAACCGTGTTCTGGTACTTGGCTCAAAAAACAAGCTGGCCATGATCTTCCCCTGGCATAGTCCGGACTGCTCGTTTGGGGAGTTCGCCATCTCGTCTGTTAAGGAAAACAGTGCTTCGATTTCCCCGTTGGATAAATCGTCTATGGTCACCAGATTTCTATTTGCCAGATTCATGATGTCTCCCCCCCTTCAATTTCCTCTAATTAGCTGTCTGTTGGCCAGACTCCCGATTATCACCTCATCTACGTCATCAATCTCCTCAAGTTGAACATGTATCTCCTCATCCATAGAGCTTGGTATATTTTTACCGACATAATCGGCCCGGATGGGAAGCTCTCGATGGCCACGGTCGATAAGTACAGCTAATTGAATAGAGCTCGGACGTCCCATGTCCATCAGGGCATCCATAGCGGCACGAATGCTCCGTCCAGTATAGAGAACATCATCAACCAGGATTACGCGCCTATCGGTGATACTAGTGGGGATATCAGTGCGGCTCTGGTTCGCAGGCTTTAATTCCGAAGGTGAAATGTCATCGCGATAAAGGCCAATGTCCAGAGTACCCACGGGGATCGGGGTTCCTTCGAAGCCTTCGATTAGTTCAGCTATGCGCTTGGCTAAAGGCACTCCCCGAGTTCGCATGCCTACGAGCACAACATCTTCCGCACCCTTATTCTTTTCTACAATCTCGTGAGCAATGCGAGCTAATGCCCGCCCTATCTCCCTTGATGTCAGGAGAACCTTTTCAGGCATTAAAAAACCTCCTGCCTGCAAACTGGCAAGAGGTCTCAATTGATTCTTCTATTGAGGTGTGCTTAAGCATACTTCCCCTTACCAGCCTCACTGGACTGATTTAAAGGTCTAACTAATTATTATGCCACAATTGTAAAAATAATGCAACTTTTGCCCGGATCCAATAACTGTCAACTGTCGGGCGGCGAGAATCTTGGAGGATTGCCTTAAGGCCTCTTTAGTCATTTGAAAAGGGGAATTTGGCACAGTATCGTGGGGGAAAGGGTAGCGTGAGCTACCCTTTCCCCTAATACCTAATGAGGTTTAGGTTTACTGTCTAGATATTTTGGTTGGCTCTGGAGTAACCCGTGCGGGAGTTTTGGAGCCACTCTCCAGATGGGAGCCAGAAAAATGCTGAGCACGGCGTAAGAAAGAGGGTACGTCGAGAGCATCGCTGCTGCCTCTTATCAGGCGACGAAGCTCGTCGGCAGTGTATATTCCCCTGCCTTGTTGCTTAGCGAAGCCAGTAGCGATAACGGTAATTCGAACCTCGCTATCCATCTTGGGGTCAAACACCACGCCAAAGACTATGTTGGCGTTGGGGTCCACTGCTTGGCTGATTACTTGGGCAGCCTCATTACACTCAAACAGAGTGAGACTTGGGCCACCAGTAATATTAAACAGCACCCCCATAGCTCCGTCTACGGATACGTCGAGCAAGGGGCTAGCCAGAGCAGCCTTAGCCGCTTCAGCAGCGCGACTTTGCCCGCTGGATTTACCCACAGACATCCAGGCTGGGCCAGCGTCTCTCATTACCGATTTAATATCGGCGAAGTCCAGGTTGATCAGTCCCGGGACGGTAACTACTTCGGAGATAGCCTGAACTCCCAACAGAAGAGCATCATCTGCTAGCCTGAAGGCGTTGTCCACACTTGTCTTAGCATCGCAGAGCTGAAGAAGACGGTCATTAGGTATGATGATAAGTGTATCAACCTTGTCCGAGAGGTCAACCAGCCCTTCCTCGGCTACTTGAGATCTATGCGTCCCCTCGAAGGTGAAGGGCT
>CAZLCQ010000087.1:0-4332 GCA_964557995.1 uncultured Dehalococcoidales bacterium | reverse complement strand
ATATCAAGGTGGGTGATCAATTGTGTGCGTCAGGGAGTTACGATAGTTCCCACGACGCTCAGCCTGGGATATATGGAAGGGAGGGTCGCGATGAATGGTTTTGGCGAATATGACAAATATGATGGCCTCGGTTTGGCTGAACTCGTGCGGAAGAAGGAAGTTAAACCGAGTGAGCTAGTCGAAGAGGCAATAAGTCGCATCGAAAGGCTCAATCCACAGCTTAACGCAGTAATCTACAAGATGTATGAACTGGCTCGAGAAGCCGCCGATGGAGACCTCCCAGATGGTCCCTTCAAGGGCGTTCCTTTCCTGATGAAAGACTTGCTAATGGCTTATGCCGGAGTTCCCTTAACGAACGGCAGCCGGTTTTTCAAGGACTTCGTACCGGACCATGACAGTGAGCTGGTCAGGCGGTTTAAGGCCGCTGGTGTCGTGGTTGTGGGCAAGACTAACCTACCGGAGTTCGGGCTGGTGCCAGTAACAGAACCAGAACTGTTTGGCTCCGCCAGTAATCCCTGGGACCTGAGCCGAACCCCAGGGGGATCCAGTGGCGGCTCAGCTGCTGCAGTAGCTGCACGGATGGTACCCTTAGCTCATGCCAGTGATGGTGGTGGTTCAATTCGGATGCCCGCCTCTTGCTGCGGTGTGTTTGGGCTGAAGCCAACGCGGGGTCGCAACCCAATAGGCCCTGATTTTGGTGAGGCCTGGCGCGGATTAGACTGTGATCACGTTGTGACCCGCTCTGTGCGTGATAGTGCTGCCATGCTCGATGCTACTGCTGGACCAGATATTGGAGCTCCTTACTATGCCGTGCCCCCTGCTCGTCCCTTCCTCAGTGAAGTTGGCACAGATCCGGGAAAGTTGCGAATTGCCTTCACCTCGGAACCTTTTCTTGGTCGTGTCGTCGACAAAGACTGTGTGAAGGGTCTGGAGGCGACGGTTAAGTTATGCCAGAACCTCGGGCATGAACTAGTAGAGGCGGCGCCCCAGGTAGATGGCAAAGCCTTTGCCAAGGCCTTTATGACTATAGTCTCTGTCGAAACTGGAGCTGCGATTGACGAGGGCGAGGTGTTATTGAATCGTAAAGCGTCGTCTAAGGATTTCGAACCTAGCACATGGATACTCGCCTTGCTTGGCAGGCAGTGCCGGGCGCCTGAGTTGTCTAAGTCTCTTAACCTGGTCCAACTCACGGCTCGGCAAATTGGCGAATTTTTCGAAAGGTACGATTTCCTGCTGACTCCAACGCTCGCCAAGCCGCCCATACCTATCGGATCACTCCAGCCAAAAGAAAGTCAACTTACCGCTACGAAAGAGTTACTAGACAAGCTTAATACCGGCGAGTTGATTGATAGCCTCAATGGAATAGAAATTCTCTCCCAACACATCTTCGAGTTTATGCCTTACACGCCACTGTTTAATGTTACGGGTCAGCCAGCCATGTCAGTCCCGCTCTACTGGAATGATGAGGGCTTGCCCATTGGTATGCAGTTCGTTGGTCGATACGGGGATGAAGCCACATTATTCCGGTTGGCTAGTCAACTGGAAAAGGCAATGCCGTGGGCTGTTCGTGTTCCCCCGATCTGTGCCAAGTCCAACTAGTGGGTACACAAGTTCTCTAAGTCCCTACCTAAAAGATGGAGCTCAGGCCACAGAAGACTGGATTGTTACATCGTTACAAACTGGGAATATTGTGTTGTGACCGCGCCACGTTAAGCACGCACGCTGAACGGCAGAAGTTCTATGTCATTGCGCGAGCACAATCCCATTTACGGTCTTCGTAACAAGGCGGGCAGTTTGATAGCTTTCTAGTGTCAGATGACAAACTAGCGTCTTGTGACTCCTTAGCTCCATAGTATGTCTTGGGTGCTGCACAAAACACTATTGACAATTTTCTGATGGAAACCTAGCAATGGCGCAATGCAGGACCAATTCTTAATCAAATCTTAACAATGGAGCCATATAATGATATCGTGAGTAGTGTAAGGCGAATGAGGATTCATAAAGAAGGACAGTTCGGTGTTGGGTGGCAAATTGAAAACCCAGTGTAGTAACAGCGTCAGAGGTGAATGAGATGAAGAAGGCATTGGTATCAGTATTAATCGTATTGTCGTTGGTACTGCCAGTGATAGCCTGTAGTCAGCCGACGGCGGGTGAGGTGCTCGCATCGGATAAAGAGCGGATAGCTTCACCGGATGTCAATCCGAGTGAGCAAGCATTACTGGTTGAAGGAAACAGTGCCTTCGCCTTCGCGCTTTATCAGGCGCTCAGAGAGCAGGAAGGTAATCTCTTCTACTCTCCTCACAGCATCTCAGTGGCCCTGGCGATGACTTATGCCGGAGCCCGCAGCCAGACCGCAGAACAGATGGCCGCTACCATTCAATTCCTTCTTGAACAGGAGAGGCTGCACCCGGCATTCAACTGGCTCGATGCAGAACTTGCCAGCAGGGGTGAAGGTGCACAAGGCAAGGACGGCGAAGGGTTCAGGCTGAACATAGTTAACGCCATCTGGGGGCAGAAGGACTATGGCTTCCTTTCCGCCTTCCTCGATGTCCTAGCGGAGAACTACGGTGCAGGGCTGAGAATACTGGACTTCGCGAGTGAGACGGAGAAGTCTCGTCTTGCCATCAATGATTGGGTCAGTGACCAGACTGAAGAACGCATTGAGGACCTTATCCCGCAGGGCGTCCTTACTTCCGGAACGCGGCTTGTGCTCACGAATGCTATCTACTTCAATGCTGCCTGGGAATATCCCTTCGATGAGGACATGACAGAAGACGGCCCATTCTACTTGCTTGACGGCGGGCA
The DNA here is from genome assembly GCA_964557995.1 of uncultured Dehalococcoidales bacterium. Lineage (GTDB taxonomy): Bacteria > Chloroflexota > Dehalococcoidia > GIF9 > AB-539-J10 > RBG-13-51-36. The sequence goes on along the minus strand of CAZLCQ010000087.1, from coordinate 1,527 downwards.
GGTAGTAGTGCCCATGATGAGGCAGACTGAGTCGTTCGGCTACACCGATGGGGAAGGATACCAGGCGGTTGAGCTGCTATATGATGGCGATGAACTCTCCATGGTTATCATGCTTCCCGAAGATGGACAGTTTGAAGTCTTTGAAGAAGGACTTCAGGCTGACAAAGTCGGTGACATTATAGGCGGGCTACAACTCACTGAGGTCGCTCTGGCTATGCCGCAGTTTGAATTTGACTCTGAGTTCAGCCTGAAGGACACCCTTGCCGAGATGGGAATGCCGATTGCCTTTTCTGGAGCTGCCGATTTCTCCGGTATGACGGGTTCACCGGACCTGTCCATAGATGCAGTGCTGCACAAGGCTTTTGTCTCGGTGGATGAGGCCGGCACAGAGGCAGCGGCAGCCACCGCAGTGATTATGACAGAGGAAGCGCCAGAGCCTCTTGTGTGGCTCACCCTAGACCGCCCCTTCATCTTCCTGATTCGCGACATTGGGACGGGTGCCATTCTCTTTGTCGGGCGTGTTCTGAATCCTACTGCATGAGCAAACCCTGCCTGTGTTGCACATTAGCCTGTTTTGTTATTTCTAGCGTAACGGTATAGCGTTGACTTATGTTTTTTACAACACAACTGCAGACAACTTGAAGTCTAGGTTGGCTATACCTGCCTGTATACGCCCAATAGAAGCCTCGAGGCACCGGAATATTTGAAGGTCAATAATACTAATTGCCTTCGATTATGATCTTCGCTGCGATTCGGACTGCTGCTGTAACTACGGCAGAACATTTCTCCTGAGCACCAGCCTTCTGCCACTCTTCAGCGTCGGTCTGGTCTGCCAGGTTGTATCTTTTGCCGAATATCGACTCCACAATGTCGCCGCACATGGTGCTGCCAAACTCCTTTTCAAAGCTTCGGCAGAACTTTCGACCGAGACGGAGTGATCTCGTATAGCCTTCCCAATCATCGAGCCTTTCCCGCCCATAGACTAGGCTAAGCGCCATAAGGCAGCCAACTACTGCGCCACAGGTCTCTCCCCTGAGAGCAATACCGGGGAAGACTGTGAGCGCCTTGAGGATGGAGCCATTATCCAGTCCAAACTGCTCCTGTAACGTCAGAAAGCTAGTTTGGGCACAGTTGCCAGATATCTTTAGATACCGCTTGACCTTTTCCTCGAGCTGCTCTAGCGTACCTTCACACTCTATAAGGCTATCGTCCATTAGGGAGCCTGCTGCAAGTTAACGGTATGTGTTCTCCAGTAGCGATTGTAGCAGCGTGCGGTGAAGGGAGTCAACGAACCTTTGAGCATGGCGTTAGGTTTCTTACCTCGGGACATATTGGTCGAACCGCGATTAGGGAACCTTCCTCAATTTGTCCGAAGTCACATTAACTTGGATTGTTGCAGATCAACTTGTTTTGTTCAGTAGGTCACAATAGCCTGTTTTGTCACCTCAAACACGCATCCTGAACGGTAGAAGTTCTATGTCATTGTGTCCCCGCAATCCCGATTACGCCACACTGCACAAACTAGCG
>CAZLCQ010000086.1:0-4335 GCA_964557995.1 uncultured Dehalococcoidales bacterium | reverse complement strand
TACCCGGGGTTCTCCGGCAGCTTGTATGCCATAAAGCACCACTATCGTATTAATCCGCAGTTTCTGCCTCCCCATACACGGACGAATGGCCTGGCGATGTTGGCGCAGACTCTTCGAGGATCAAAGGAATTAGGACTGTGGCCCATGATGGACTTGGTTATCAACCACACCTCGCGAGACTGTCCTTTGATTAGTGAACACCCTGCCTGGTATGCTCACGACGAACATGGCGCAATCGTGAGCCCTTTTGCCCGAGATCCCGATAACCCCGAAAGAGTGACGGTGTGGGGTGACCTGGCGGAGATAGATAACGAAGGCTCGAGAGATAGAAAGGACCTGTGGGCGTACTGGGCCGAGCTCGTCAAGCGGTACCTTCAACTGGGATTCAAAGGCTTCCGATGCGATGCAGCGTACAAGATTCCTGCTGCTCTATGGCACTATCTTGTTGATGAAGCAGCAAGCATCGATCCGGAGGCGATGTTTTTTGCTGAAACGCTGGGATGCGCGGAAGATGAAGCCCTAGCGTTGCATGATGCCGGGCTGCACTATTTCTTTAACAGCTCCAAGTGGTGGAACTTCGAGGAGCCGTGGGGTTTGGAGCAGCATGAGAAGTTCGGCAAGATCGCACCATCGGTTTCCTTCCCCGAAAGTCATGACACCACTCGCCTTGCTGCCGATACGAATGGGAACGAGGCCGTACAACGACAGCGCTATGCCTTCGCCGTATCGTTCTCCGCCGGACTCATGATGCCTATTGGCTACGAATTTGGCTTCAAGAGGAAATTGGACGTTGTCTCAACTTGCCCTGCGGATTGGGAGACAGGCTCGTTCGATATCACGGGATTCGTAAAACAAGTCAACAACCTCAAGATGAAGAATTCGTTGCTCCAGGGTGAAGGAGAATTGAACACAGTCACAAGCGATAGGGGCGCTCTTGTGCTGGAACGACGTTCGCAGCAAGCTCCTGGGCAGAAAGGCTGGATCTTGATAAACAGGAGTACGGACGGGCATACAGCGGTGACTTTCGAGGGCATTGCTCTCACTTCCCGACACCGCTTGCATCGCATTTGCCGGAGCGAGAACTCTTCGCCCAAAGTGACGGTTTCCGGACAGACCCTTGTGCTTGATCCCGCCGAAGTGATACTGCTCTTGGAATCTTGACAAGGCAATGCTAATATTCTCAAAAAAGAGCAGAGCATGAGTCTTCCCAGAGCAAGCGGCATATTACTACACCCGACCTCGCTTCCGGGTCGGTTCGGGATAGGAGACTTGGGAAAGGAAGCTTACCGGTTCGCAGATTTTCTTGCTAGCACAGGGCAACGTCTTTGGCAGGTCTTGCCCCTAGGACCCACCGGCTATGGCAACTCTCCGTACCAGTGCCCTTCGGTCTTCGCTGGTAATCCTCTGCTCATAAGTCTACAAAGACTGGCTGAGGACGGGTTTCTCGATCCTGCCGTTTTGGATGATGCTCCTTCCGTTACAGAAAGCAGAGTCGATTATGACGCAGTGATCGACTTCAAGATCCCCTTGTTGAACAAGGCGTTTGAGACCTTCCTGAAGAAGGCTGCTTCAGATCAGCGGCAGGAGTTTGAAGCTTTCTGCCAGCGAAATGCTTCATGGCTCGAAACCTACTGCTTGTTTATGGCTCTGAAAGATGTGCACGATCTTGCTGCTTGGAACACTTGGGAGGAAGATATCCGCAAACGCCATCCGAAATCCCTCGAACACTGGAGCAGTAAGCTGAACCACGAGATACGTCACCACAAATACCAGCAATATCAGTTCTTTAAGCAATGGTCCGAACTGAAGAAATACTGCAATGAGCGGGGGATCAGGTTCATCGGCGATATGGCTATATTTATTGCCCTTGATAGTGCTGAGGTCTGGTCACATCCAGAGATGTTCTATCTCGACGATAACGTTAGGCCGACTGTGGTCGCTGGCGTGCCGCCTGACTACTTCTGCAAGACAGGACAGTTGTGGGGAAACCCTCTCTATCGCTGGGACGTGATGGCCAAGGACGGCTATAAGTGGTGGATTGAGCGCTTCCGGGCAACACGCGCTTTGGTGGACATCATCAGGCTGGACCATTTTCGCGGCTTTGAAAAATACTGGGAAGTACCAGGTACAGATATCACCGCAATGAACGGGCGGTGGATCTCCGGGCCAGGGGTTGAGCTATTTAGAGCCGTCCGCAAAACGTTAGGCACGCTGCCTATCATCGCTGAGGACCTAGGTGTGATCACACCTGAAGTGGACGCACTTCGGGACCAGCTTGGCTTTCCAGGGATGAGAGTCCTACAGTTTGCCTTTGGCACTGACCCCAAAGCTGACGACTACAAACCCCACAACTATACCAGAAATTGCGTGGTGTACACAGGCACCCACGATAACGATACCACTATTGGCTGGTTGAAGGGATTAGATGCTGGCGACACCACGCAAAGCAGAGAAGAGCGGGAGACACAGACGCAGCTCGCCCTCAAGTATGCGGGGACGGATGGGCATGACATAAACTGGGATTTCACCCGGTTGGCTTTGATGTCCGTCGCAGATACGGCCATCATTCCTCTGCAAGATGTTCTGGGGTTGGGCAGCGAAGCCAGGATGAATCTTCCTGGTACTGCGGAGGGCAACTGGTGCTGGCGCTTTCTACCTGATATGCTTACCGAAGAGATCAAAGCCAAGCTAAGAGAATTGACAGCAATCTATGGGCGGTAATTACAGCTCGACCGTCTCAAGGAGCAGGATTCCTCAGCTTGAGACCAGTGGTGCGCAATCAACAAGATAAGGGACCTGTCCATATTGGGGACTAATGTCGTACCCTCCATAGAGCGAGGCTTATGTCAAGCCCAATCATTGATTATTACACTGCTTCATAGTATACTGTCACTACACATCAAGGGGGGAGGCATTTCATGAAACTATCTTGTCTTCAAGAAAACCTGAACAGAGGACTTGGCATCGTAGGGAGGGCTGTAGCCATCAGGTCTACTTTGCCTATCACCCAGAATATCCTTTTCTCTGCCGACCAGTCAGGTCTCAAACTAGCCGCCACTAATCTAGAAATGGCTATCACCTGCTGCATTGGTGCCAAGGTGAAACAGAAAGGCGAGATAACCGTGCCCGCTCGTTTGCTAAGTGACTTTGTTAGTTCTTTGCCCAACGACCTAATCGAGGTCAACCTCCCCGCCAACAGCCGCATCCTGGAGCTTAAGAGTGGCCATTTTCAGGCGCATATTCACGGCATTGATGCCGCGGATTTTCCACCTATTCCTCAGATAGATGACGGCATAAGCACAAGCATCGAGGCAGCTAGTCTCAGAGAAGCAATTTCACAGGTCGCCTTTGCTGCTGCCACCGAAGAATCCCGTCCTGTGTTGACCGGCATCAACACCGAATTCGATGGAGAGCAGCTCAACCTGGTGGCTGCCGATGGCTTCAGACTGGCCGTGCACAAAACCACCCTTGCAGCAGCAGTCAAAGACAAGACCACCATCATCATCCCGGCGAGGACCCTTAACGAACTGAACCGCCTCATTGGTGAGCAGGAAGAACCGGTAGAAATCACTCTAAACGAGAAGAAGAGCCAGGTGCTCTTCCGGCTTAAGGACGCTGAGATAGTCTCCCAGCTTATACAGGGTTCCTTCCCTAACTATTCTCAAGTCATTCCTCAAAGCTACACCACGCGGGCCGTGGTGGACATCAGTGAGTTTCTGCGAGTTACCAAAATGTCCTCGATATTCGCTCGTGACGCCAGCGGTATAGTCCGCCTGGTCGTCACCCCGGGTAGCGAACTCACTCCCGGTAAAGTGACTGTCTCCGCTCAGGCTGAAGAGGTTGGAGACAACGTCAGCGAAGTCGACGCTCTCACAGACGGGGAAGAGGCGAAGATCGCTTTCAATGTCAAATACCTTTCCGATGTTCTCTCTGTCCTTCCCCAGGCTCAAGTCGCTCTGGAGCTCACCACTCCGTCAAGCCCCGGAACCATCCGCCCCATAGGCGTAGACAACTATGTACATGTAGTTATGCCCATGTTTGTCCAGTGGTGACAAGATAGCGAGTTGTGACTCCTCAACTTCGCCGAGTGTTCAACATCGCAGCCTATTGATAATTCTCTGGCTACAGATACCATAGCGTTTTCGGGCTCACGTACATGAGAGCAATCACCATTTTTCTAATTGCGGCAGCCCTGATTGCCGGCACGGTAAGCTATGGCGGTCGTGAATCCCATACCCTCACTATCGGCAGTACAGCCGGAGGGTCGGTAATCGCTCCTGGAGAGGGTACTTTCACCTATTCGGAAGGAGCGACGGTGAACCTAGTGGCTGGGAT
>CAZLCQ010000085.1:0-4372 GCA_964557995.1 uncultured Dehalococcoidales bacterium | reverse complement strand
GATTAATACGATAGTGGTGCTTTATGGCATACAAGCTGCCGGAGAACCCCGGGTAGAGGATCGAGTTGATATATAGCCAATTGAAGCCCATTTCTGCGGCGCGGGATGCATGCGCGAGCCAATCAGACATACTCCCTGTCAAACGAGGGAATAGATTATAGATTATGGGGACTTGTCTCTGTTTGTTCATAAGAGTCTACCGTCTTTGTTTGTTGTGTGTCTCAGTATACAATATAATGATGAACAGTCACGCAACGTATTCTTGACGTTGGGAGGGAATTTGCGGTAAGATCGCGATGATTTGATCCTCGGTATCGATCTTGGTGGCAGCAAAGTACTGGCCGCCGTAGTCGATTCCCAAGGCAGAGTGGTTTCGAGTCATGAGAGTGTGACGCCTGCCACGAAGGGCCGCGAAGCAGTTATCCAGTGCATCGTGGACTCGGCGCGTGGCGCCCTGGAGCAGCGGCGTGTCGCTATGTCGGAGATCTCCGCAGTGGGTATCGGGGCTGCCGGCATCTCCAATCCTGAGGCAGGTATACTATTCACTTCCCCGAATCTACCGGGGCTACGAGAAGTTCTTTTGGGAGACATAGTACAGGAGAAATTAGGCAAGAAGACCTTCATCATCAATGATGCTAATGCCGCTGCACTGGGTGAGTTGCATTATGGCGCCGCCCGGGATGCTCGTAACTTCATCTATATTACCATAAGCACTGGAATCGGCGGCGGCATTGTTATTGATGGCAAGATTTATACTGGAGCCATTGGCATCGCTGGAGAAGTGGGGCACATGACTATTGATGACAATGGGCCTATTTGCAGCTGTGGAAATAGAGGTTGTTGGGAAATGCTAGCCTCCGGAACAGCGCTAAGCAGAGAAGCAAGGCTCAGGATTAGTAAAGGGGTCAAGACGTCTATCCTCGAATACGCTGAAGGTAACATAGAGAATGTGAGTGCACAGGCCATTCAGAGGGCTGCTGAGAAGGGCGACAAACTGGCCAAAGAACTCGTCGCTCAAACTGGCTATTATGTAGGTGTGGGGCTGGCTAGTTTAGTAAATATGTTCAATCCTGAGTTGATAGTTATCGGCGGTGGTTTGTCAAACATCGGCGATATGCTTCTCGAGCCGGCCTTCAAGACGGCTGAGAAAAGAGCATATAAAGAGGCTTTCCAGGCTGTGCGCTTTGCTTCCCCCGAATTGGGTCGAAATTCAGGAGTAATCGGCGCTGCCACTTTCGCTCTTCAGGAAATGAAGAGACTACAGCGTGGATGAAAGAGAAGACAGGGTTCGTTATGAGGTGATTTGATGAGTATATCTGTCGGGAAACTTAGAGGTCTCCAGCAACTGGCTGACCGCAAAGGCATGATGACGATGTGTGCTATTGACCACAGAGGAGCGCTTAAGCGTTCATTGAACGAAAGAGATCCCGACGCGGTGGGTTACCAGGATATGGTTGATTTCAAACTGGATCTCTGTCAGTCGATAGCGCCATTTGCCAGTGGCATATTACTTGATCCCGAATATGGAGCCGGTCAGGCTATAGCTGCCGGGATACTTCCTGCATCTAAGGGCCTTCTGGTCAGCATGGAGAAGACCGGTTATGGCGGTGACAATAATGCCAGAATCACTGAGCTTCTGCCCGGATGGAGTGTGAAGAAGGCGAAGAGAATGGGAGCTTCGGCAGTCAAACTCTTGATATACTTCCGGCCCGACCTTAAAGATGTCGCCTCAAAACAGCTCGATTTGGTGGCAAAGCTAGCCGACCAGTGCATGGAGGAAGATGTGGCTTTTCTGGTTGAACCAGTAAGCTATCCCATAGAAGAAGGTGGAGCGTCTACAAAGGAGTTTAGCCAGATGAAACCTGAACTGGTAATTGAAACTGCTCGACAACTCACTGCGTTGCCGATCGACGTATTGAAAGCAGAATTCCCGGCGGATATTAGGTTTGAGAAAGATGAAGGGAAGCTACTGGGTCTGTGTCGAGAGTTAAACGATGCATCTCGACTACCCTGGGTGCTGCTCAGTGCTGGTGTAGATTTTGACTCATTTAAGAGACAGGTAGAGATAGCCTGTGAGGCGGGTGCTTCCGGTTTCTTAGCCGGGCGTGCCTTGTGGCAGGAGGGCGCTCAAATTCCTTCGCGGGAAGAAAGGATGAGTTTTTTCCAGAATACGGCAGCTCCAAGGTTGAAGGAATTGGCCGAGATAGCTGATAGCCACGGCAAGCCGTGGTATTTCAAACTGGGGGCTAAGAACGGCAAATTCGCCGCACTTGCTGAGGGCTGGTATCGGAGTTACTGACCGGTAATACTTTGACAGAGCCAGGCGCGATATGAAACGCTCAAACTTGTTTGAAAGGCGAACGAAGATAGTGTGTACTATTGGTCCGGCTACCGGCTCGGCTGTCGTGATTGAGCAACTGATAAAGGCTGGCATGAATGTCGCCAGATTTAATCTATCCCATGGTACCTACAAGGAACACGCTCGCTATATCCAGACCGTAAAGAAGCTGTCCCATCGTTTGGCAATCCCTGTTGCTATACTCGTAGACTTGCCCGGGCCAAAGTGTCGCACGGGCAAGCTGAAAGATGGTCAAGCCAGACTGAAAAAGGGTGCGCAGGTTATCCTCACCACAAGGCAAGTAAAGGGAGACGATGGAGTGATACCAATTAATCTTCCTACCATTCTTCAGGATATAAGAGTGAGGGATACCGTGTTGCTTGATGACGGTGCAATGCAACTCAAGGTTCTTGGAAAGCGAGGGACAGAGGTTAGATGTAGGGTCGTGGTTGGCGGAATACTGACTGAGGAACGGGGCTTGGTGGTGCCCGGGATGCGCATCTCAGGTCCTTACATCACCGATACCATGCGGGAGTCCATTTTCTTTGCTGTTAAACAGCAGCCTGATTACCTGGCTCTCTCCTTTGTCAGCAATGCTGAGGACGTAACCAGTGTAAGAGCCATATTGTATGAGAACGATGCAGATATACCAATTATTGCCAAGATTGAAAGGGGCGGGGCAGTTAACAAATTTGACAGTATACTAATAGCCAGCGAGGGCATAATGGTAGCGCGAGGAGACCTCGGTGTGGACATCCCTCTGGAAAAAGTGCCGCTGGTACAGAAGGAGATTATCAGGAAGTGTAACCAAGCAGGCAAGCCAGTGATTACCGCTACGCAAATGCTGGAGTCCATGGTGAACGCGCCTCGGCCAACGCGGGCCGAGGTCACTGATGTGGCTAATGCCATATTTGATGGTACCGATGCCATCATGCTCTCAGAGGAGACCTCCATAGGGAAATACCCGGTACAGGCAGTAAAGATGATGGTGAAGATTGCCCGGGAGGTAGAAGGCAAACTGCCCTACGAGCAAATGCTGGCAGAACGAGGCAGATGGCTGGAACAAAAGACGGATGAGCTGATAAGCTATAGTGCCTGCCATACAGCGCAAAGTCTGGAAGCAGCAGCTCTTGTGGCTTTTACTCAGTCTGGCAGCACAGCAGGGCGCGTATCAAAATACCGTCCGAAAACACCCATTTTGGCCATAACGCCTGATGCTATGGTCGTGGGACGATTAATGCTGCGCTGGGGTGTCTACCCTTTTCAGATAGCCGGAGTTTCGTCAGTGGATGAGTTATTCTCAACAGCGGCCAGACTTTGTAGAGGATTGGGACTGGCAAAGAGGGGTGGTTTGATAGTGATTACCGGCGGCATTCCTGTTGGAGTAGCTGGCTCCACGAATCTGCTCAAAGTCGAAAAGGTTCAGTAGATGCGCCGATACAATCTTCCCATATTCTGGGCATAGGAGTCCTACAGCATGTTGCGGAAAAGACTACCTCGTCTTCTCCTGTGATGGTTTAAAAAACACAGTGGCCAAGGGTGGCAAGGTGAAGGTCAGGGAATAGGGTCGGCCATGCAAGGGAATCGGCGCTGCTTCCACTCCACCCAGATTACCTTGACCGCCGCCTCCATATTCTCTGGCGTCGCTGTTTAATAACTCTCTCCAGAACCCTGGCTGCGGTACGCCAATTCGGTAATTAGAATGGGTCGTGGGAGTGAAGTTACAAACGACTACAAGGGGGTTGTCTGATGAACGCCCTTTGCGTATCAGACTGACCACGCTGTGCTCGACATCATTGCAGTCAATCCATTCGAAGCCCGCTTGTTCAAAGTCCAATTCGTAGAGAGCTGGCTGTCCCTGATAAAATCGGTTTAAGTCTTCAACCCAGCGTTTAAGACCCGAATGTGGCGGGTAATCAAGGAGGTGCCATTCCAGGCTCTCGTCGTGAGCCCACTCCCGCCACTGGCCAAACTCTCCACCCATAAATAGGAGCTTTTTCCCGGGCTGGGCATACATATATCCCAGAAGGAGCC
>CAZLCQ010000084.1:0-4400 GCA_964557995.1 uncultured Dehalococcoidales bacterium | reverse complement strand
CCCGAGGCGCGGGCGGCAATCTCGTCCTCCCGGATGGCATGGAAGATAAGACCGGTCCTGATGTACTTGCTGCCGGCATCGGTAAGCTTCCACATTATGAGCACCGATATCGTCATCACTATCAGGCATATATAATACTCACCTACATGGCTACCCGCGAGGGGAGGAATACCTGGTATGCCAAATTCACCGCCGGTCCAATCCTTGAAGGCCATGACCAGTCCCAGCAACATGAGAGGAAACGCCATTGTCAGCAGTGACAGGTAAGGCCCTCTCAGACGCAGAGCCGGGATGGATGTCACCACACCAATACCGACAGCGACCAGAGTCCCTATTGGTACGGTTGCCCACGGTTGCAGGTCGAAATACTTGTGCAACAGTGCCACAGTATAGGCACTCACGCCGAAGAACAGGGCATGCCCGAAGTTGACCTGGCCGCTGTAGCCGGACAGAAGGTCCCAGCTAACGGCAAAGATAACGAGTAAGCTGCTGGTGGTGAGAACGAACAGAGTGTACTTTGAATCATTAATCAGCGGGATGATAAACAGGACTATGAAGAAAACAATGGCGATAATCCGCCCGGGGACAGGCAGCAGGCCGAACCGGAAATCCTTGAACAGCCGTCTCAACAATTTACAGTCTCTCCTCTTCGAACATTACGCCGAACAGACCCCCCGGCCTCACTATGAGCACGATGACCATGGCCAGTATGGCAAATACCACCTTCAGGTAAGCGTACCCTGGCATCAGGATTGCGACCGATACCTGGACCAGCGCGATAATGAAAGCACCAATAATAGCCCCCTTGATACTTCCCAGTCCCCCCAGGACAACGATTACCAGGACCATGACCAGCGGTAATGACCACATGGCGGGATGTATTGTCCATATGGGTGCCACCACTACAGCCGCAACCGCCGCCAGAAATGTGGCTATCCCCATGGTTATCATCAGTGTTCTGGGCACGCTTATCCCCATAAGGGTAGCGACTTCGGCATCCTGTGCCGTCGCCCTGAGGGCGATCCCCAGCTTTGTCCTGGCCAGAATCAGCCACACGGCGACAATGATCACCACCACTACGCCCAGCACCAGCAAATTCTGATTGAGGACGCTGACCCCGAGTATATCCGTGAATCCAGGAATGAGGGAGGGGATCGACCAATACTTAGAGGAAAAAATGGCCGTCATGGATTCCTGGAAGACCAGGACGATGGCCACCGTCATCAGCAACACGGCGGCATGGTGCTCGCGTATAGGATTGATAAGGAACCGGTAGGCCAGGATACCCAGAAGGGTAGCGGCAAGCACACTTATGACAATTGCCGGCGCCGCCTCCAACCCCGCTCTGCGTATAAAATAATACAAACCGTAGGCCGCCAGCATGAAAAACCCGGTATGGGCCATGTTAATGACACGGGCGTTGCCGAAGATGAGAGAGAAGCCTACCGCCAGGAGGGCATATACACCGCCTGTTACCAGCGTCCCGACTATGATTTGCTCGATCATAGCTTTTAGTCCCAGCAGGAGGAGTCCAAAGCAAGGCGGGGACAAACCCCGCCCGCACACTGTCCGATTTTGAACGTCCGTTCCGAACCAAGCACTCTACAAACCCTTCGCCTTCCTCACAATTGTCGGCTACTATATAATATTCGTCCGCACCCTGTCAAGGTTTTCTTCGGTTTCCCCCAGTTTTCTCCCACTCTTGCTCGACTTCCGCTGAAGGGCGCGGCCATCTCATGCCGTCGACAGCCCCACCAAGATTGCCTCGACTGGCCGAAGCCAGCCTCGCAATGACAGACAGTTAAAAGCCTCACAATCCCATTGGCCTGGACAGCCCCGGCGAGGTTGCTTCGTCGCCCTTCTGGAAAAGGGCTCCTGGCAACGACAAGGAAGAGGAGAGGCTCGCAATCATAGGAAAAGAATGGCTCATGGCCAAGACAGCAAGGGTGGTGGCGGGCCCCGTGCCTCCTAAGGTCACTGCGCAGAAAAGAGCGGTGACCCCGGGTTTACCCGGGGTCACCACCGTGCCTGGCACATCCAGGCTACTGGCTTCGCTCAGATTGCTCTATGCGTAGGGGTCCCAAGGAATGTTGAGCATGTTCCCTATGGTCAAAATGTACTTCGTTGTGCCGGGGTACGCGAAATTCCAGTTGCCATACTGGTCAGTCAAAGCTGCGTCGTATGGGGCACCAAGATTCAGTGGCCAGATGCCCACCTTCATGCCTTCTCCGTCAACGTCCTGCCACTGGGAACCAGCGCCGGTCTGATAGCCGGGACCATAGACCGTGTCATGAGCAATGTGCGGTTGTTGAACACCGGAGGCAAACCCGGCCTGCCACTCAGCCTCGTTATAAGTCCAGCCATAGCTAGCAAGGTCATACAATTCTGCCACCTGCGCCTCGCTGAGTGCGTATAGCTGACCGTCTTCAATCGTGATGTCTGGCATCGGGTAATAGGCGGTCTTGGCACCCACGCCCGTGAAACTGCTTGTTTCTAAGTACGGGATAAGGTCATCAGCGTCAAGCGAATCCGTCGCTTCGACGGCCGCCACCAGAGAACCGATGGCATCGTAGGTAGCCGCAGTATAGACCGGGTAACGACCGAACCTGTCTACGAAATCGTCGAACCAAGCAGCCGTACCCGACTGAATACTCACACCCTCCGGGAAGGTGTCCAGCAGGATTTCACCCTCGCAGGCGCCATCGGTATTCGCCCAGTGATCGATCTCCTGGGCGGGCACGTTAATGCCGATGGTCAAAGCCGGTATTCCCAGGTCGGCTTTCGTGGTGGAATAGACAGCACCAACCGCGCCGGAAAACGCGGTGAAGATAACGTGAGGATTTAGGGCCTTTATAGCATTCATCTCCGTGGTAATGTCGGATGCTGTCGGAGAAACCAGCGTTGTGCCGGTAACGGTGAAGCCCAACAAGGTCGGCAGATAAGCCTGGGCAGCCAGCACCATTCCGGCGCACCATGACGCATCCTCCATCATTATGTGAGCCCTCAGCTTGCCGTCTACCGCATTGCTAAGTTTGAACTCGTCCTTCACGTAATCGGCGTAGCCTGCCAGTGTCGACTTGAGGACATTGCCGTATGTGCCGGTCATCTTGAGACAGCTCTTGACCAAAAAGGTCTCATTGTAGGGGGTGGCCTTGAACCAGTACTTGTATTTGTCATAGTCGGTGACCACGCCGAACTGCAGAGACCCGGTGGCCGCACCGCAGTTCATGAAGATCTTCTCGGCGTCGAGAGCCACGTCACGGTAGACTGAGACAACCTCTGTCCGGAAACCGCCGATAACAAAGTCCACGTCGTCTATGACAGCCTGGAGATTTGCGGTGCCGGTGCTGCCATCCTCGCCTTCGGTGGCTTCTTTGGTCTCTACCTGGACCAACTCAACCATATACATCGTGCCACCGATGTCAACTCCGCCGTCGGCGTTGATTTCGTCCCTGGCCATCTGGGCGCCATCCCAGTGGTTTTGACCCTGAACGTCAGTCATCGGCCCAGTTACGGCGATCGTGATAAAATTCTCCTCTTCCTCCTCTTCTTCTTCTTGTTGTTCGCCCGTGCCGCCACAGCCGGGCAATACTAGACCTAGCACTAGCAGGGCCGCGACGAGCAGGAAAATATACTTCTTCAATTCACCAACCTCCTTTTGTTTCTTGTAGCTGCTCCCATTTCATGGGAGCGAACCTTCGGTGCTGGAACAGACCGGTCGACCACCGGTCGTCTCAGCAACCTCAATCTTGATCCACTATCCTTATAGAATCACCTCCTTTCGCCCTTCTGGCTGGCTAATCGTTTGCTGTCCGTCGGACCAGGTTGGACAGCGGTAGACCAGAAGACACAATTAAATACTCGACCTTCTAAATCCGACAGTTGTTGTTAGCGTGAGCGTGATCAGGTCCCGCCGAGCCTCTATCTTCTTCCCGCACATACCTGCCTTGATTATATGTTCTCTCCTCGACCTTTGTCAATCGACCTCACCCGTTGTATGGGCTTCGGCCTGCCCTTCGTTTCTCTTGCCACTTGAAGTGTAACATTTAAATGTTAAGATGCTGTTAACACGGGGGCATGTGCGGCGAATTTCATGGACTCAATTCCGGATGCCACAGTCCAAATGATGGACGAATCAAAGACTCGAAGTGTTTGATTGCGGAAACCACTCCGTTCTGTCATTCCGGGGCGGACTTGCACGCCGTGGAGCTTTTTCATATTGCTTCGGGTGGCTTCGTCGGACTCGGTATTACGAGTGTATCATGAAGAGAGAGCCGAGGCTTAAAGCCTCGGCTCTCTCACCAGCCATGCTAGCAGTCTGAATGGGTCATGCCCACCAGACAACAGTCTCATTCAACGAGAAAGACCTTCTGCGAGGTCTTGACTGCCTCGACTGCCTC
>CAZLCQ010000083.1:0-4425 GCA_964557995.1 uncultured Dehalococcoidales bacterium | reverse complement strand
CTTGGTCGGCTTCTGAACATCGCCAGGAAATATGCTAAACCGGCGATAATTCACAGTAGGTATGCATGGAGGGATGCGCTAAGCCTGGTCCAAAATGCTGGCATAGATAGAGCTGTCTTCCACTGGTTCACTGGCTTTTCCAGTGTTCTTGAGGATATAATTGATGGCGGCTATTTTGTTTCGGCCACGCCCGCTAGTGAGTATCATGAGGAGCATAGGAGGGCGGTCAAAGAAGCACCTTTGCAGAGACTGCTTCTGGAGACAGATTGCCCGGTGACTTACGGAAGGGAAGCACGGTATGAGTCCCGGCCCATTGATGTTCTAAGAGGGTTGAAAGCCGTGTCCCAGCTTAGGGGTGTTGAGGAAGCCATAATTGCTGAACAGACAACAAGGAATGCCATTGAATTCTTTTCTTTTGATATAGAAATCTAATTAAGGAGGGCAAACCCATGGTACAACCAATTGTAGGTGAGGACAACTTCCAAAAAACCGTCTTGGAGGCGAAGACCCCAGTCTTTGTCGATTTCTGGGCACAATGGTGCGGTCCTTGCCTGGCTACTGCTCCTGTTATAGAGGAGCTGGCGACAGAATATACTGGTAAGGTAGACTTCGCTAAAGTAGATGTGGACGCCAATGGTCCTTTGGCTGCCAAGTATGGGATAGCTTCTATCCCCACCATGATCGTATTCAAAGGTGGTCAGCCTGTTCACCAGGTCATCGGCTATAAGCCCAAGAAGGAACTCCAAAAGGTATTGGATGGAGTTCTTGAAGGATAAATCATACGGTAAATCCACCCACGAAAATCCTGCGATTTTCGTGGGTGCCTAGCGTATCTGAAATCAACTCGACCGGGATCTCGGAATATTGCCCGAGTAGGAAATAATGGCAAGGCGGATTGACTTGTTCTATTCCTTGATGAATCTACGCGGATGGGGCGAAGAAGTCGTGGAGGCGGCGAGGCGACCAGATTCCCAGGGCAGAGGTGCTAATATAACAGGGGAAATCCCCCCACTAGGAATCTGGCTATTATCGATTGATCGATAGTTGACTGCATGTCCGGGTAGAACTTGACGACGATAGCCAGCACGCCAGCACATAGCAAGCCGCCTATCACGACGCCGAGGGCACCTCCCACAAGCTTATCCACCCAGCCAAGTGCCGCGAAGTTGACCAGTTTGGCCAGGAGCCAGCCAACCACGCCAGCTACAACCAAAGTAGCTACTGCGATGATGGCGTAGGCAGCTATGTTGCCCCAGATGGCACTGGATGGGAAAACCCGTGCGGCAAGCTCGTCGTAGTAACGACCAGCTAGAAATATGCCACCTATGAGCCCGGCAATGCCAAATACTGTCCTGATCAGTCCTTGCCGCAAGCCCATAATACCCAGCCCGGCTACCACAACTATTATTACTATGGTCAACCAATTCATTGCTTACCTTTCCTATCCTCTATTCTATCATAAGATAGCTGTATGTTCGCTCAATGCGCTGCGCCAGCTCATAATTCCTGACCGTAGAAATAACTTCCTTCTTCATTTGATCTATTTGCTTCCGTGCAACAATTTGTTGGCCTGGGATGGAGAATTGACTACGGTGCCGAAGGCACAAAGCAAAGATGCGCCCTATTAGAGAAACGAGAGTGGTCCTGTTTGATACCTGGCCCGGCTCTTTACTGATGCGTTGGCTCATAGATTTTCAGTGCGCCTATCCCGACGTCTCTCCATTCGATCCTTTTGATGACGATCTTCAGCAGGCAGAAATCATCGGAGTCCGGACCATCGGGGAAATGTTCGTACAGATCGAATGGCGCCAACTTCCATATCCTTCTCCTCTTTTCTAAATCCGGGATTATCAAGGCTTCACCGATGACGTTGACGGCCTTGTCTCCTTCAGGCGGCTCTACAAAAGCAAGACAAATCTTGGGATTCTCTCGCAATTGTTTCACCTTTCTGGAAGTGCTACGTGTCGTTATCCATATAGACATATCGTCTTCGACTATGGGTGATACTGTGCGGACTCTTGGTTGGTCACCATCGCAGGTGGCGAGATTCGCATGGAGGAAATTCTCTTTCATTATGGACACGATTTTCTGTTCATCCGATATGCTCATATTATTGGGTCCCTTCTTTGAGTACTCCGCCCGGCGTGTCCGGCATAAGAGAAACCCTGAACGTCACCGAACGATTTTGGTGAGTATAACAAGTCCTGGATTCGTTGTGCAATCTGATATGAACCTGGCAGTTCTTACCGCAGTCCATAAACGGATCGAGGCGCCAGGCATTGTGGGAACCTGTCTATCAACGCCCGGCGAACAAGGTAACACAGATGGCAGGCATCAACATAGTCAGCCTCGTGTGGGATGTTATACTCTCTAGCCAGAAGGGCGGGCCCTCCGTTGACTAGAAGTCTACAGATTGGGTGTGGATCAGCATCATACTGCTTCACTATCTTCGATAGCGGGACATCCCACATATTGCCCATACTCAACCCCTGGCAAAGGTGGATGTTGCCGTATGCATCGAGGTGCACCCTTTTCGGATCTCTAAGGTCCTCGTAAGGACATTCTGTGAATTCGTGCCACGGTCTCCGGGGCAGACCCTCTGTCAGTTTCTCGACTGCTCTCCCTCTAAACATGACGCCACCACCGATAACCGGTCTTCCCTTGGCCTGCTCCTTGTCAATACTCCCGTCAACGGTAGGCTTGTCAATACCGATCGATCCGTAGGGCATACCTGACTTTCTGGCGGCATTCAAGGCGTATTTGGCAGGACCTGTTTCCTCGTCTTCACTGTGAAATGCATCATCGCTTATGCTTATGTCGGATACTCCCAGTTCGCGGAGGGGCTTCAGCCACAGTTGTGCGTCCTCCTCCGATGTTGCCCAGTATGAGTTGGTCACTATTCCTGTTTTGAACCCCATATCATGAGCAATCCTGACGCCCTCATACATCAGAGGATAGAACAGAAACGGTTCGCCGCCTTCGAAATATACCCATTCTATTGTTTCGATTTTAGCTAACTCCTCGAAGACTCCCTTCATCTGATTCACTCTGAAGGTGCCTTTTGCCTGTGGGCTGCTATACACAAAACAGTGGTCACATTCCGAATCGCATTTGTAGCTCAGGAGAAAATGTATTCCCGTTAGCATTTTCAGTACACCAATCAATTCAATTATACATTGGCAATTATCTATGACTTAAGTATGTACGAATTTCCCTTTTTGCCTCTTCCCAACCGAGCAATTCGGCAGCCCGCACCTCTCTTAGATTCGCGTTCATGTCATCCTTCGCCGCATTCAAGTCTGTGGTCGCAGTAAGAGCACATCCAGGAGGGACACTTAGGGAGCTGCAGTGGTGATGTCGCCTTTTCCAGAAGCTTAAGCCGGCGCAATGCTTCAGCCTTAACAGCGTTCAGATTTCTGAAGTTCACATCATAGACCATTAGCTTGGCATCCTCTCTGGGAACTCTGACATAGTAGAGGAGTAGCCTGCCTTTTGCGTTCTCTGTCAAAGCACAATCAAATGCCAACCGCAGGAAGTAGTGAGGGAATGCTCTGGGCAAACGTTCTCTTTCCACCAGTGAAGAGAACTTCGGCCCGCGCAGGATAGTGGGCAAGTTCTGCCAGGTTTGGACCAGGTCGGCTAGCGGCGCATGTTTCACGGGAACCCTCTGCGCTTCGCCTGGCGCACCGTAGCGTAACGAATCGCGGAGGGCATCAAGGAAGCCGAGCTCATCCATGGAACGAAGATGCTCTTGCTTCTCCTCCCGGACTTCTTCGCCCGGAGCAGTTTCCTGCAGCTTAAGCCGCTCAAAATATGCTTTGCGCGGAAAGACAATGTCATTGATGCCAAACAGTTGGTATGGTTGAGCGCCAGCCATCTTGTTGAGGAGTTGCTCGCAAGTTTTGCTATCGACGTAAATTTCCCCGGCTAGATCAGCTATCTCATGTGAAGCTGGCACCGATGTGGTCGAGCAGTCGCATACCTGGGAATAATCGCATTGCTTGTTGAACCACGGGCAAACGGGAAGGTTACTGGGGTCGTTGGCGATAAGTGCTTGCACCAACAGGTCTCGTCTCCGCCGCATTTCCTCTCGAATTGCCTTCAGATCAGGGAAGGAAACGTGATAGACGACCAGAGGAGAGGTCGAAGGCGATTCATCCGCAGGGCGCTTATAGATGATGATTTCCCCCTCGTCGGCATTGACCATAGCGCAGTACATACCCAGTTGCTCGATATAGGTTGGCCTGTGGTTCAATAAATCCTTTGTGTCTACCGGTGTAGAGGTGGTCTTGACCTCCACGGGAATTCTCTCGTAGATGTCGATCTTCCCCACTATGCCCTCGGCTTCTACGAATTGTTCCAGGTATTCTTCGCTCGATACGGCTGAGCCGAAAGTCTTGTGAAAGCCTGTGCCGGCCCACATAA
>CAZLCQ010000082.1:0-4438 GCA_964557995.1 uncultured Dehalococcoidales bacterium | reverse complement strand
GGCGATAATTCAAGCACACGAGGATACTCTGGGATTGAAAGTTGGGGAGGTAGTCAGAGGAATGGAACGAGTGTTGAGTGCAGAGCTGGGCCCCGGGCTCGTGGGGTCTATTTATGATGGCCTGCAAAAATCTTTGCTTACACTGGGTGAGAATATCGGGGCTTTCATAAAACGGGGCGCCAAAGCTTCGGCGCTTCCTCGCGATAAGAAATGGCAGTTCACACCCACGGTCAAGGTCGGGGATGCTGTCAGTCAGGGGGACATAATTGGAACAGTGCCCGAGACTGATTTGGTGGAGCACAGAATAATGGTGCCCGTGGGAATCAAAGGCACGATAAAGGAGATACGCCAGGGCGACTACACCGTGGAAGAGCCTGTAGCTTGGGTAGAGCGAGACGGTGATGTCAAAGAGCTAACGTTGATGCAGGAGTGGCCGGTAAGAAAGCCCAGACCGTACAAGCAGAGGTCCGACCCTTCGGGCTTGCTCACTACCGGCATGCGAATTTTGGATTACATGTTTCCTTTGGCTCTTGGTGGCAAGGCTTCGATACCTGGGGGATTTGGTACGGGTAAGACCGTTGCCTTGCAGCAGCTGGCCAGATGGGCTCAGACACATCTGAACATTTACGTTGGCTGCGGCGAAAGGGGCAACGAGATGGCAGACGTGCTTAGCAGCTTTAGAGAACTCAAGGATCCTAACACAGGGAGACTATTACAGGAGAAAGAGATCTTTATAGCTAACACCTCTAACATGCCTGTTGTAGCTAGGGAAGCAAGTATTTTTGTTGGCATTACTATGGCCGAGTACTTCCGGGACATGGGCTACGATATTTTGCTGGTTGCTGATTCGACATCGAGATGGGCTGAAGCCATGAGGGAGATGAGTGGAAGACTGGAGGAAATGCCCGGCGAGGAAGGTTTCCCTTCGTATATGGGCTCGCGACTTTCCTCTTTTTATGAGAGGGCAGGAATGGTTGAATGCCTGGGCAGTCCTAACAGGAAAGGCTCAGTGACAGTAGCTGGCGCTGTAAGTCCCCCGGGAGCTGACTTCAGCGAGCCGGTAACCCAGAACACGCTTAGAATAATAGACGCCTTATATGCCCTGGATGTTTCTCTGGCAAACAAGAGGCATTTCCCTGCCATAAGCTGGCTTACTAGCTATAGCCTGTACGTAGATGCAGTAAAGAACTGGTGGAATGAGCATGATCCGGGATGGGAGCATACCAGAGCCAGTGCCTTAAGAATCTTGCAGCAAGAGGCTGAGCTGGAGGAAATTGTCAGACTTGTGGGTCCCGAAGCCTTGCCTGATGGAGATAAACTGCTGCTTCTTACCGCCAGGATGATACGGGAGGACTTTCTTCAGCAAAGCGCCTATCACGAAGTTGACACCTACTGTGCGCCAGCCAAAGCCGGCCTCATGCTTAAGACTATAATGAAGTTTCACGAGCTCGCTCAGGAGATGTTGAATTCGGGGGCGGGCATTGACAGCATCCGTTCGTCACCCATGGTGTATAGAATATCCAGGATGAAGGATATACCCAACGAGGCCTTTGAACAGAGGGCCAAGGAATTATGGTCGGAGATGGAAAAGAGCTTGGTGATCGGCAAACGTACTGCCTGAGACAAGGAGGGCTTCTATGGATTTTTCCTCAATTTACGTTAGGGAAGGAAAGGCAATCAGCAAGGCTAAGGGAGCCCTGCTCATAGCCGAAAGCATACCGGGCATAAAGTTCAACGAGATGGTCGATGTCCACCTTGGCAACGGTGAAGTGAAAAGTGGTCAAGCAATAGACATCAGTGAAGACGCAACCATAGTCGAGGTGTTTGGCGGCGTTAGCGAAGTGGATCTCGTCGGAACCACGATAAGGTGCAAGGGTGAAACTCTGAAATTGCCAGTATCTACTGACATTTTGGGGAGAATCTTCAACGGGACGGGAGAACCAATAGACGGTGGTCCGCGGCTCATCCCCGAAGACTACCTGGATATCAATGGTGAATCCATGAATCCCGCACTCCGCCAGCCTCCGGCAGAGTTTATTGAAACGGGAATCTCGGCGATAGACGGCTTGAACGCACTGGTCAGAGGGCAAAAATTGCCCATATTCAGCGGCTCAGGCCTACCACACAACCGAATTGTCGCTCAAATCATTAGACAGGCAACCGTGAAGGGCAAGCAAGAAAGATTCGCCCTGGTATTTGCTGCTATTGGCATCAGCTACGACGATGCCTCTTTCTTCATGAGGGACCTTGAGAGGACAGGTGCGCTGGAGAGGACGGTTGCCTTCATTAATACCGCGTCAGACCCTGTTATCGAGAGAATTGCAGCACCAAGGCTAGCTTTGACCGCAGCCGAATATCTGGCGTGGACGCACAACATGCACGTGCTAGTTATACTTACAGACATGACCAATTATTGCGAAGCTCTTCGTGAACTTTCATCCATGCGTGAAGAGATACCATCCAGGAGAGGTTATCCCGGATATATGTACACTGACCTGGCTACCATGTATGAGAGAGCAGGCAGGATTTCCGGCAAAGAAGGCTCGGTAACCATAATGCCTATTGTGACCATGCCTGACGACGACATAACGCATCCCATACCGGATCTTACCGGCTACATAACCGAGGGGCAGATCGTCCTTTCCCGAAATCTGGAAAGAAAGGGGATATACCCACCAATAGATGTATTCTTGTCCCTTTCCCGAATGATGAAAGAGGGGATTGGGCCTGGCAAAACCAGGGAGGACCACAACAATGTTTTCATGCAGTCCTACTCCGCTTATGCGGAAGGATCTTACCTCAGAGAGATATCTACCATTATAGGTGCTGAGGCACTGGGTGAAAGGGATAGAATATACTTGAGCAGTGCTGACGAGTTCGAGAGGAAATTCATATCGCAGGGCGAATGGGAGAAAAGAACGGTAGAAGAGACCCTGGATATAGCCTGGGGGCTGTTTTCAGCGCTGCCCGAAGAAGATCTGAAACTGATTAGAGAAGAGTTGATCAAGAAGTACCTTCCCAAGTATCGACAGTAGAAGCGCGTGCACGAAAATGCCAGAATTGATCAGAGTTAGACCTACCAAAATCGAGCTGGTAAAACTGAAACGCAGGCTTACCCTGGCGCAGAGAGTACAAAAGATAGTAAAAGATAGGCTTTCCATATTGACCATGGAATTCCTGCAGACGGCAAGAGATACTGTAGAAGCCAAACGAAAGCTACTTGACGAGTCTTCCAGGCTTTACAAGGCGCTGTCAATAGCCGCCGGGTATCATGGTTATATAGCCATGGGAAAGGAGCTAGCAGCCACCGAGGCTGATTTGAAGGTCACCGCTGGCTCCAGAAACATAGCCGGTGTGCGAATCCCATCTTTTGAGTTGGTGGGCAGTGGAAAACCAATGAAGGGATACAATCTGGTTGATACTTCCTCGTGGTTGGATCGCGCTGCACAATTATCTGAAGAATGTCTTAAAGCTATTGTGGAATTGGCCGAGCTTCAGAGGAGTTTCGAATTGCTGGCAGCGGAAATAAACAGGACCAAGAGGATAACCAATGCTCTGGAGTATGTAGTTATTCCAGCGCTGCAGGCGACGATAAATTACCTAAACATGAAGTTTGAGGAGAGAGACAGAGAAGAGAAAGTAAGACTGAAACGTGTGAAAGTCTTGGTTGCTCGGGGATAGACAGGTGCCCAAACCGTTACAGGACGAAGTGAAACAATCTCCCTACGAAAGGATGCTCCAGGAATGCGTAAGAGGGGAACTGAGGATAGTGAATGCCGGGTTACCTAAGAGCCAGGAGCGGCTATCAAATCTATTAAACGAGAAATATCCCAATGTAGTGTGTCACGACGGCAGCACCCACTCTTTCAAGAGAAGCGAACTGGAGTATCTGGCAAGCATGATAGACACAGATGAACAGAAAGCATTGGCATTGCCCATGCTTATAGAGTTGGGACCAGATCAAGGCGAGGCAGCCATAATATGTGAAGGAAAAGTAGAGGAGAAGACCGTATCCAAAGTGCTTGGTATGCCCGTCACGTGCGAAGAAAGAAGAATTAGGATATACAAGCCACAATTGGCCTTACTGAGGAGAAAGCTCAAGACGACAACCGTATATTTGTTCTCTCCGAAAATCGTGACCTGAGCCGCCCGATCGCCTGCGTCATTCCCTTGTCTCTTTGCCGCCTGATCTGTAACTAAGCATAGCTAATTAATTCCGTTTTCTGCGTTTCAGCCAGCGGTAGAGGCCCAAGAAGACGTTCATTCTGGTTACTCTTTTCATATAGTCTACATAAGCATCCCCGAACTTCTCTATCAGCCGTTGGTCTTCCTCTCTGCAACCCATGTAGACAACTGCCGTGCCTATCGCCCCGAGCACTCCGAATAGCCAATGAGGATACCACAAGAAAGTGGTTAGGAAGAGTGCGTAGACTCCACC
>CAZLCQ010000081.1:0-4507 GCA_964557995.1 uncultured Dehalococcoidales bacterium | reverse complement strand
GCGCGTAGGCCCCAGTTGTGTCCAGCGGTTGATAAGGTAAAGATTCTCTTTTTTTATATAAATTATATTCCTTAGTGCGCATTTAGGGAAGCAGTTTTATTTTTATGGATGTCCTGATTAGTGGGTTCGATGCCCTTAAAGAATACATCGCTCTGCACGTCCTTACCTGTCTCATCCCCGCTTTTCTTCTTGCAGGTGGTATCGTTACTTTCGTCTCTCGCGAGACTATCATCGGCTATCTCGGGGCTGCGGCCAGGAAAATATCATCGTTCTCGATTGCCGCAGGAGGCAGTTTCTTCGTCGCCGCATGTTCCTGCACCGTTATTCCAGTATCCAGTGGCATCTACTATGGAGGAGCAGGCGTTGGTGCCGCTTTTATATTGCTCTGGGTTGCGCCGGCAGCAAACATACTGGCTCTGGTTTATACCGGTTCGATACTGGGCGGTCAGATGGTGGCAGCAAGGTTGATAAGTGCGCTGCTTATGTCATTTGTAGTGGGCACTGTTATGGCCTACGCGTTCTTCCGTGAGGAAAAGACACGTGTGCCCACACTTCATATAACCAAGGGGAAACTGATGGGCAAGAAGGAGCTGGGTTTGCTGGTTCTGCTGGTGGCCTGGCTGCTTGCGCCAAACTACATAGTTATCCATGGGCCATACTGGCAGAAGGTCATCGTCTGGGCGGCGGGCTTAGCTGTAGTTGCTGCATACGCCTGGAAAACTATAGAGCTGGACAGGATAAAAGCGTGGCTCAGGGAATCATGGTGGTTTGTACGCATGATCTTCCCGCTGCTGCTCGTTGGGGTTTTCATAGTTGGTATTATCGGCGCGCTTCTGCCGGAGGAGTGGATTGAGACCTGGCTGGGCGGCGCCGGGCTGCGCCAGTCGTTTCTGGCCACCATGATTGGAGCTATCACCTATTTTGCCACGATGACCGAAGCCCCTTTTGTGGATACCTTGATGAACCTGGGCATGGGCAAGGGACCAGCCCTAGCCCTGCTCCTGACCGGTCCCGGCATAAGCCTGCCGAACTGGCTCGCTATCGCCAAGGTCTTTGGGGCTAAAAAAGCCCTTGTCTATGTTCCGACCATCGTAGTCCTGGGCACCCTGGTAGGCTGGGTGGCCGGATACATTATGGACTAACATGAAAATACATTTAAGAACAATACTAAGCAGACACAAACCATGACTTTTCGAAAATAAACTCAGGAGATGGAAAGATGAAAATCAAGATTCTCGGGACTGGCTGCGCGAAATGCAATCAAGTAGAGAAGACAGCCAGAGAAGTGGTAAAGGAACTGGGGATAGACGCCAGCATCGAAGAGGTCAAAGACATCAGGAAAATAATGGAATACAACGTCTTAATCACTCCAGGGCTGGTGGTGAACGAGGAAGTGGTCATCTCCGGACACATCCCCAGCAAGGCAGAGGTGACCCAGTTCATTATCAATGCGCTCGAAAAAGGGGAGAAGAGTTCAGGCGACTCGGGGAAGTGAACCCCTGCGGACGTGTCTTTCTAACTGCAACTATTGAGGGGCTAAACAGCCAAACGAAACTCACAATAAGAGGAGGTTTATCGTGAGCAACACAGGCAATACAGAGAAACCGCTGGGCATCGATATCACCTACTGCGTGGAATGAGGCTACCTTACTTCAGCCTCCAGTCTGGCGGCTGCAATCGAGGATAGGTTCAGCATCATGGCAAATCTGAAGGAGGGGCATGGTGGTATCTTCGAGGTAACTATCAGCGGTCGGGTGATCTACAGCAACTGCATGCAGTGCGGCTGCCTGCCCGAGAACGATGAGATACTCCAGAGGATTTGCGAGTATGAGGAGGGAGGAGCAACTCTGGAGGAGGACTTACTATCGAAACAAGACGCTACCTGAGGCGACCCTTCGGGGTGCAACAGTTGTTGCGGTTAAATCCTTATATATACACTCGCAGTTCGAGCACTAGAAGTGGCTCGATGAACTAGGCGATTTTGCTACAAAATCGGCCATATAGATAAGGGAGATGACATGAATCTATTTACCAAAATCAGCTTTTTTACCTTAATAGCAATGTTGACATTCACTGCGTGTTTTCTATCGGCTTGCAGTTCATCAGGCGGGTTTACACCACCAACATCCCCTAACTCCACTCAGGAAACTCCGTCAGTTCAACCAAGCTACGGGGGAGGTGACTACGTTGAAGTCGTGTACTTCCACCGGACAAATCGCTGTTACAGTTGTCAGTGGGCCGGCGACGCCGTGGAGTACACAGTGCAGACCTACTTTGCAAATGAACTCGCAAGCGGCAGGTTGATACTTAAAATGCTTGATGTACAGGACGAGGCAAATACTGACATTGTCAATGAGTATGGGGCCTATGGCTCTTCTCTGTATATAAACGACGTGGTGGATGGGATCGATCACATTGAACATGTGTCCGAAATCTGGTATCACGTGGGCGATGCCGAGGAATTCGTTGAAGTAGTGAGAACCGAGATAGAGCAGCATTTGGGGAGCATCTGATGGAGTTCGGCGACCTCGTCCAGCGGATATCCGAAAGCGTTAGCTTCCCGTTACTTTCCGCTTTTCTTATAGGAATAATGGCCGCGATCAGCCCCTGCCCCCTGGCAACCAATATCTCAGCTATGGCCTATATAAGCCGGAACATTACCGATCGTCGCTATGTCTTGACCTCGGGAATACTCTACACACTGGGACGCATGGTCTCGTATTTCATAATTGGGGCAGTTGTTATAGTTGCGGGTGCGAGCATACCCAACCTCTCTCTGTTTTTACAGGATGCAGGCGAAAGATTCCTCGGCCCACTACTTATAGTGGTGGGGATTTTGCTGCTGGATATCGTTAAGCTTCCTTTCTTTCAAGGCAGCGGAAGACTAGCCTCTTTTGGTGAGAAGGTGGCCAAGCGTGGGAGAACTGGGGCGTTCTTATTAGGCGTCGTTTTCGCACTCGCCTTTTGCCCCTATACTGCAATACTATTCTTTGGCATTCTTGTGCCGCTTGCCCTTGAGACAACAGCCGGTGTAACCTTGCCCGCAGCCTTTGCCATAGGCACCGGTCTACCCGTTTTGATTTTCGCAGTCCTTCTCTCGTTTGGAATAACAAGGGTCGCCGAGTGGCTGAATGCGGTGTCCTCAGCAGAGAAGGTGATTCGCAAGATAGTGGCGCTTCTCTTTATCGGTGTGGGCATATATTTTGTAGTACTTTGGATCCAGGGGTAGACAGATGCATTCAATTACATCATTATAGGACGTTAAAATGTATCAGCTTCGAACCCGATCGTAAATTTGGAAAGAGTCTGTCACTGGCATAAAAATGCTCACCACGAAGGATGAAAATGCTATTTTTGGAATAACCGACATTCAAGAGGCCGTTCGTGGTGAGCTTGTCGAACCATGAACGGCCCTTCGACAGGCTCAGGGCGAACGGTTTATATCCTATTTTCGTAGCAAGAATCTGGGATAGAGCATGAACAACAGAGAGCCAACAGCAGTAGCTCGAAGATTACCCCTACTCGACCGCTTTTTGACGCTCTGGATATTTCTGGCAATGGCCTTGGGTGTGAGCCTTGGGTATTTCATCCCTGAAACAGCAGGCTTCATCGACCGCTTTCAGGTGGGCACAACCTCCATCCCCATAGCTGTCGGGCTCATCCTCATGATGTACCCACCTCTGGCCAAGGTGAAATATGAACAGCTAGGCAAAGTATTTCGCAACTGGCGGGTGCTGGGGCTCTCCCTGGTGCAGAACTGGGTTATCGGGCCTGTGCTCATGTTCTTCCTGGCCATTGGGTTCCTGGGTTTCCTCTGGCCCTATCCGGACTACATGGTCGGCCTGATCATGATAGGTCTGGCCCGCTGCATCGCTATGGTAATAGTGTGGAACGAGCTGGCCAAGGGTGACAGCGAGTACGCTGCAGGCCTTGTGGCCTTCAACTCAATCTTCCAGATTCTGTTCTATTCAGTATATGCCTATGTTTTTATAACGGTGCTGCCGGGCTGGTTTGGACTTGAGGGCTCATCTGTCGATGTCACCATGGCCCAGATCGCGCAGAGCGTGTTTATCTACCTCGGTATACCCTTCTTCGGCGGTATGATTACCCGGTTCACGCTAATCAGGTTCAAGGGACGGGACTGGTATGAGACCAGGTTCATCCCCAGGATAAGTCCCATTACGTTGATTGCTCTCCTCTTCACCATCGTGGTGATGTTCTCCCTCAAGGGAGAGGTTATCGTGGAGCTGCCTCTAGATGTCATTCGCATCGCCATCCCCCTCTTGATCTACTTCGTGCTCATGTTCTTCATCTCTTTCTACATGGGGAAGAGGATAGGAGCTGACTACTCCAAAACGACATCTATCGCATTTACTGCTGCCAGCAATAACTTCGAGCTGGCGATAGCTGTAGCGGTGGCGGTTTTCGGCATCGGCTCCGGGGTGGCCTTCGCTGCGGTAATCGGGCCTTTGGTGGAGGTGCCGGTGCTGATCAGCCTGGTAAACGT
>CAZLCQ010000080.1:0-4538 GCA_964557995.1 uncultured Dehalococcoidales bacterium | reverse complement strand
GGCTGCCTACCGGGCGACAAGAATTGTCACTACAAAAGGCAGTGTGAACTGCTGAGGAAAAGAATTGTGCGGTTCTGTTATGAATGCCGGGATTTCCCCTGCCATCGGCTGAAGACTCTCGACAGACGCTACCGCACTTTTTACCATATGAGCATGATTGATAACCTGGAATACATAAAGAAGTATGGTATAGAGATGTTCTTGGAAAAAGAAATGGCGAAGTGGCGATGTCATGAATGTGGTGGCGTAATATGCTGCCATAACGGGCTATGCTACAAATGCCAGCTGGACAAGCTACGTCAGAAGAAACACAAGTATCGTTGGGAGGAATAGGGAAGAAAACGTGGCAAGAGGAACCAGGTTGTTGATTACGAAAAGTATCTGATGAAGTTGATATGAGATTGTCGTCAGGTCAAGGTGTGGCACCTTGTACATAACAGACTTGTGTCATCAGACAGTAACTTAAGCAGCCCAATCTGTCTGGTTGCTAGGCACAGTGATGCTTCGACATTGTACCTTCCTTAATATAAAATAGCCGCTTTATGAGCACGAAGAGGCCGTCAAAGCTGAATACAGCCTATTTGGGCCTTCTTCTTTTTGTGATCGCTCAAATACTCATCCTTCTCGTTGCTCCCCGTATAGATCCGTTCCTGGATGAGAACAATATAGAGATACCGACTCAGCCACCGGCGCCCATAGCTTTGTGGCCGGGGGAGGTGACATTGCCCTCGGGGGAGGTCATCGACGTTCCGGCCAATTCGGCGTTGGGGCCAATCCTAATCTACATTTTTGTGGCAGTGATTCTGCTTGGAATTGCGCTCTACAAGATTCCTCTTGCAGCTTTGAAAGTCCTGCTTAGAATTCTGTTTGCCCTGCTGTTTAGCTGGGGTGCCTTCATCGCAACCGTCTTCTACGTGCCACTTCCGGCGGCTGTTGCCATCGCTGTTGCACTGGGAACAGTCTGGTTCTTGATACCACTTGTTTGGGTGCATAATCTGGTGTTGGTTTTGGCGGTTAGTAGTATAGGAGCGGTTTTCGGTCGATTTATTACACCGTGGACCGCAATGGCCATCATTCTGGCACTGGCGGTCTACGACTTTCTGGCGGTTCGCTTCAGATTTATGCTCTGGATGGCGGATAGGCTATCCCAAGTGAATGCCTTGCCGGCACTGATTATTCCGAGAAGCTACGCTGAGTGGAACTTCAACTTGAAAAGCCGTGAGCAGAAGATAATAGAGTTGAATCCCGCTGAGAGGGATTACTCCATACTGGGTGGCGGCGATATCGCCTTCCCCTGTCTGCTTACAGCCTCGGTTTATTTTGCCCAGGGCTTTGAGCCAGCCGCTATTATTGCAGCGTTCGGATTACTGGGATTGGTGAGTGTATATGTAATTCAGGCCGTATTTCTGAAGGGTAAGCCAATGCCGGCTCTGCCACCTATCGCTGCCTTTACTTTGATTGGACTGTTGGTTATTTAGTGAGGCAGGATTGTGGGAGTTTAATTGGCAGATAGGTTTGCTACGGAGATACATTGCATCGCACTTCTCTGCCCGGTGGGAAGAGCTTGTACATCCACGAGTATTATGTATCTGCATTTGCAGGTAATGGAATAGGAGGGGAAAATGGCTTCTGTGAAAGATGTGCTAGACAAACTACAGAGCAAGGCCAAGCCAGAGCAGCTAACAGGAATGGCGAAATATGGGATCACAGTTGAGGGGAGATTGGGCGTCTCGGTTCCTGATATGAGAAACCTGGCTAAGGAGCTAGGTAGAGACCACGAGCTGGCACTGGACTTGTGGAGAACTGGAATAGCTGAAGCAAGGATCGTGGCCGGGATGGTCGGTGACCCGGCCAAGCTCACTGAAGAGCAGATGGAGGAATGGGTCAAAGGTATTAATTCGTGGGATGTCTGCGACCAGGTATGCATGAACCTCTTTGAAAAGAACCAACTAGCTTGGAAGAAGATCATCGACTGGTCTGAGAGGGAAGAAGAATTTGTCAAAAGGACTGCCTTTTCGTTGATAGCTTGCCTGGCGTGGCACGATAAGAAGGCCAGCGAGAGCAAATTCGTTGAGTTGCTTCCTGTCATAGCACGAGCGGCTACGGACGAGCGCAACTTCGTCAAGAAAGCCGTGAACTGGGCCCTGAGGAACATCGGGAAAAGGAATCTCAATTTGAACCAAGCCGCAATAAATACTGCCAGGGAAATCCAGAAACTCGACTCGAAGGCTGCCCGCTGGATCGCTGCCGATGCTATCAGGGAACTTGAGAGTGATGCTGTTCAAAGTAGACTCAAGCGATGAACATCCGTCCATACTACATAACTCGGGCAACAGAAACCCGGATTGTTGCACGCTGACTCATCTTGCCGAGTGCCAGACGCACCGGCTATTATTACACCAGATACCCGCGCATTCTGGGGCGAATTCCTTGGTCCCCTCATTGCCTGCCTCATTACCCAGCATGATCAAGAAACAAAGCTTTGACCCGGTACCATCAAAACAGTACTCGACACTCGACGTCTTGTTCTGCAAAAGCTGTGGCGAGCTCTTTGCCTTTTGAACGGAAGAAGTCAGAGCTCATGGCATATTCGAGATGGTATTTTCTATACGCCCAATCGCCATAATGGTAGTTCATTCTGTCGATCAGTACGTAATCCACTTTTCCGCTGAGTTGGGCAGCAAGTCCTTCCGCTCCAGGGAGCATCGGCGCAATCATGGCATAGGTTCTGATGCTTTCATCATGCAGTTCCCCGAGCGTTTTGATCCTTTCTTTGATCGAGGGCGCATTTGGCTCGAACAATTTCCTTATATCATCATCTGCAGTGGTAATTGACAGTCCTACTTCTATGCTGGTGCCTCTTCTGAATAGGTCTATGTCGCGCAGCACAAGAGGAGACTTCGTCTGAACTGTTATGGGCCAGCCACGCCCCACCACTATTCCCAAACACTTCCTTGTCAATTCGTAATTATTCTCTATTGGCTGATATGGGTCGCATACTCCGCTTATCCATACCCTGCCTGGCGGCTTTTCGTTTATGTCCTTGCGCAACAGGTCTGGGGCGTTAATCTTCACATCAACAAATTCACCCCACGGCTCTTTATGTCCGGTGAATCTCTTCATGAAGCGCGCGTAACAATAGGTGCAACGGTGCTGGCACCCCACGTACGGGTTGACCGCATAATCGGAAACTTGCGATTTGACCAATATACTTCGCGCGTAGATTTCCCTGAGAATCATTGAAGGACTAGCCCACCAACGAGAATTATACTCTCAGAAGACCAAAGAGGAACGCTATCCAAGGTAGGCTCAAGAGACGAGCACTACTACATATGGTACAGCTTGGACAGTAGAAGCTCGAATATTGCTCCGCGCGGCCCAGACATGACAGGTTGCTTCCTAGTCCTAAAGTACGGCTCGAACATGGTACAAAAGGGATATTGACTGTCCCTTGGATAGCAGTATAATAGGTCGTGTGGGATTCATTTCGTGCGAAACGCGGACTCAACGAGACTACTACCAGGTCTTGGGCATTGCGCCAAGTGCCAACTCCGACGAGATCAAGAGAGCCTATCACAGATTGGCTTTTAAATGCCACCCGGACAGGAACTGGGAGAGGGAGGAAGCCAACGAAGAAATGGAGAGGATAAACGAGGCTTACGCCGTTCTGTCTGACCCAATCAAACGCAGGGAGTATGATCTTCCCCGGGGGTATGGGAGGATGACGCCGAAGTTCAAGAGAGGCAGCAAAGTGAAAATCAAGGCCGATTCCCCTTCAGCGTATAGAGGGCAAACCGGTGTCGTGGACCAAGAACCGTCTAGGGATGCCTTTCGCTTCTGGTACATGGCGAAGATCGAGTCCAGAGGTTTGGCGACAGTCAGACGCTTCGCTGAAGAAGAACTTGAGGCACTGGGCAACTAGCGCTGTGGCAACCAGCCGGCGGTCGGAGCGACCAGCCAACGTTGTGTTCTTAGGCGGGGTTGTTCATCTGCAACGTTAAATGCGCCATCTATCGTCAATGAGGCATTCACTTAACACCTCCTACGTAACACAATACTAATCGTGCTCGTCTTGTAGCCGACCTCACCCGGGCCGGCTGGGAAATGGTAAACTAGCCAAAAACACCGAGGGAGCCAGTAGTGCTGATAGGATTGATCGCTTTTATGATCTGCCTCGCCCTTGTGCTCGCTTTCTGGGAAATTCAAATTGAAGGCAAGGATGGGTGGGCAGAGAAATTACCATGCTGGCGAATTGACAAGGGATGGCTTGTCAGATTGGCAGGCGGACGCCCGATAACCGGCTACCATCTTTTTATGACGGTGTTTCTGATTGCCATAGTCCATCTGCCGTTGTTTTTCGTTTCCTGGAGCTGGCGGTTGGAAAGTCTGCTGTTGGGCTTCTACGTAGGTATGGTTTTTCTGGAGGACTTCTTCTGGTTTGTTCTAAATCCACATTATGGTATTAAGAACTTCCGCAGAGGAAAAATCTGGTGGCATAAAGAATGGTGGGGGCCGGTCCCGGCTCTATACTGGTTTCT
>CAZLCQ010000079.1:0-4578 GCA_964557995.1 uncultured Dehalococcoidales bacterium | reverse complement strand
AAGGCGGCGGGTTTCATGATTCTGTAAATCTCACCCAGCAGTCTTCTTCTATCCTCTGCCTGCGGGAAATAGAAAGAATGAAAGACATCGAACAGGAGAACTACATCTACAGACTCATCAGCCAGGTCGATTCCCAGTTTCCCCGATGTCTCCGTTCTTCTTATGTTTTTCAAACCTGCTGACCCCGCTTTTTGAATCAACTGATCCAGGGCTTCCTTATCCTTATCCAAGGCATATACCCTCCCTTGCTCACCCACTATTCTGGCAACCGGAATGGTGTACATGCCCAAGCCACAGCCAAAATCCAGCACAGTCTGACCGCTTCTAATTCCTATTTGTTGCAGCATTTCAAGGGCTCGTGATTCCAACTTCATTCCTTTGCTCTTGAATGTACCTAAAGGCGGACATGGCAGCAGTAGCGCCATCCCCGACGGCAGAGGAGACCTGGCGCGGCGAATTCCTGCGTATGTCGCCGGCAGCGAACACGCCGGGAGCCGAGGTAGCCATCGTTTCCTCGGTGACGATATATCCAGCATCATCAAGGTCTACAATTTTGAAAAAGCTCTGGCTATTGGGCATGAGCCCTACGGCAACAAACAGACCTCCCACCTCCAGAATGGAGTGTTGACCTGTTTTTGCATTGCGTAGTTTAAGCTTCTCTAGTGCCTTGTCTCCCACCAATTCTTCCACCACCGTACTCCAGACAAACTCCAACTTGGGCTCGGCGAAGGCTCGTTGCTGCAGGACTTGCCCTGCCCTGAGCTGATCTCGCCGATGTATTATATAGACTTTTTTAGCATGCCGAGTCAGTTCCAAAGCATCGGTGATAGCAGTATCACCTCCCCCAGCAACCGCTACTTCCCGGTCACGAAAGAAGAAGCCATCACAGGTTGCGCAATAGGAAACACCATGGCCTGTGAGCCTTTCCTCACCAAGAACCCCCAGCTTACGATATTCCGACCCAGCCGCTATGATTATGGCTTTAGCTTCAAAGTCACGCTCAGTGGTAGAGATGCTATAGGGTTGTCCCTGGGCAGTGCCTTTAACCTCAGCAGTCACTACCTCCAGGCCGTATTTGACTGCCTGTTGATGCATGAGTGACCCTAGTTCGGCACCAGAGATACCCTGAGGAAATCCAGGATAATTCTCCACAAGAGTGGCATTTACTATCTGGCCTCCAACTATGCCACGCTCCACTAGCAAGCTCTTGAGCCCTGCCCGTGAGGCATAGAGGCCTGCCGTAAGCCCGGCAGGACCGCCTCCTATGATGATTACTTCATATTTTGCCATTGGTCTTCTTTCCCGTAGTCTAAGCAAGTGCAAGAGTCTCGCCCGGATGTAACCTTTGCCACTTAGCAACCAGTTCGTCACGACTTTCTACACGCTCTGGATCAGGCACAGCGGCATCTACCGGGCATACTTCAGCACACCTGGGTGACTCGAAGTTGCCCACGCACTCAGTACATTTGTCAGGGTTGATTACACAGATCTCCTCCCCCTCTGAGATTGCTTCATTCTTGCACTCGGGTTCACAGGCGCCACAAGTGATGCACTCATCGGTAATTTTGTAAGCCATTTATTGACCTCCTTAATTCGTTGTTGTTTATGCCAAACCTTTCCAGCTCTCTTGCTCCATAGTCAAGAAAGCCAGACGCTCCTCCTGATTCATCTCCGCTGTCCTGATTTCAATCTTTGCCCCCAACTTCGTTACTGCCTGGCCCACATTGCTCACAAGATAGTCCTTAACTGAGATGGGTATGCCCAGGAATGGAAGCGCGAGCGTAAGCGTGCCCTCGTCATCCTTCAAAACCATATCCTTGACCATTCCCAGCTCAACTAGCGTGCGATCGATCTCCGGGTGCATCACCTGTCCTATTGCTTGATGCACATCTTCCTCCGAAATATCCCTAGCCATTGTGCCTCCTCTGTTTAATATCGATAGCTGCTATACACCGGTCTACAGCATTTTGATTACCCTCAGAGGGCACGAATCAACACATGTCCCATACTCCTGACCAAACCCAGGAATGAGGTAAGGCAAATCGTAGGGCCTGTTGCTTCCACAGTTTAGCGGGACACTCAAGAACAGCAGCACAGACTCCCTTGTCGCATCTCTCGGGGTGGCATTTCTCATAGTCCACTGCAACCTTCAGTTTTGGCTCCAACATTTCTGTTTTCCAGCTAGAGCAATGACTTGAATTGAGGCCAAGTCATCTTTTCTCATCCTTACATTTATGGCAACGGCCTTCCAAATATAACTCAACCTTACTCACAGAGAAGTTATTTTTGCGTTGCACCTCTGCTACCAATTTGCGAATCAGGGAGCTCTCAAACTCGATCACTTGCCCGCACGCTTCGCACATTAGATGCTGATGTTCTCCCAAGCGCTTCATCTCATAGTAGCAGTGTGCCTGCGTTAGATGCATTTCGTCTATGAGGCCTTGTTCCTCAAATACGCGAAGATTGCGGTAAACCGTGGCCAGGCTGATGTTAGGATCCCTCTCGCTGGCTCGACGATACACTTCCTTAGCATCTAGATGCCTTCCAGCCTCTTGAATCACACTCAAGAGAAGCCTTCTCTGTGGTGTAACTGGCTTGACTTCTATTTGCTGCTTGTTGCGATTGATTCTCATTCGCATCTAATAATATGGCAATTCCCTTTCATTTTGTCAAGGCGACGATGAAGCATTGCTTATCAACCTAAGTTTCCTTGAAATTGCGCGTCATTTCATTCTATATTATTGAAACTGGTGAAAGGAGCTTGAAGAGATGTCTGGGTCCAAAATTCATGCCTTCGATTCTCTGGCCCGGGCTTACGACTCTTGGTTTGAGCAAGAAGGCAGGCTAGTATTTGCGTCGGAGGTTGAAGCCCTGAAGCAAGCCTTACCTCTATTGCCCAAGCCATGGATTGAGATCGGGATAGGTAGCGGCCGCTTTGCTGAGGCTCTAGGGATGGATGTTGGCTTGGATCCGTCGAGCCAACTTTTGAAGCTAGCCAGAAATAGGGGCGCAAGAGTGGTTCTGGGTCGAGGCGAAGAGCCACCGCTTAAGGATGGTTCTTTCGGGGCGATTTTCTTTATTGTTACCTTGTGCTTTGTTGATTCACCTAGGGAGATTTTGAGCGAAGCTGCCCGTCTCCTCAAAACTGGAGGGAAGATAGTATTGGGCATGGTATTTAGGGAAAGCCCTTGGGGGCAACTTTATCAAGCAAAGAAGGGGACGGGGCACCGTTTCTACAAATATGCTAGGTTCTATAACTATGGTGAGGTTGATATGTTTCTGATGCAAACTGGCTTCTCCATCGAGAAGGTTGTCTCGACGTTGTTTCAGAGTCCTGGGGAAGTAGATCACATTGAACTACCGCGACAAGGTTTCTCTGTTGACGCTGGTTTCACCGTGATCTTAGCTGGTAAAACCGCTGCCTAAGCCTAGCAATCTAGGGCAAAGTTACCGGGGCGGGCAGGCGAGTTTTGTTTGTCTCTGTTACTCATGTTGGGGGCAAACAACGAATCCTCCGTGGGCTGTGAACTATTTGACTAATGATATAATTTGAAGAATCACTAGCTGAATTAGGAAGAGTTAGGGCCATCTAATGAAAGAACAACATAGCCTGGAATTGAAGCCCATTGGGATAATCCATTCTCCCTATAAGGACAGGGGCGAAGCCCCCTATCAGGGGTATAGAAGCAAGAAAACCTCGCGGATAGAAGTGTTTAAGGAATTCGAGGAGGGCTTGCAGGACATCGAGGGATTTTCCCACATCATCGTCATCTATTGGCTTCATAAGTCTGAGGGATATCATTTGTTGGTTAAGACGCCGTGGGATGATATTCCACATGGTCTGTTCACCACCAGATCGCCACATAGGCCTTGCCCTCTGGCATTGACTGTGGTGGAGTTGGTGGCCAGAGAAAAGAATGTCCTTAAGGTGAAGGGACTCGACGCCATAGATGGAAGTCCTCTTCTGGACATCAAACCACATATTGCTGTAGTAGACGAAACGTCGGTTGTCAGATCTGGCTGGCTGGAAGGCAGGCTGGGAAGGGAAAGGAAAGATGCTGACGGCAACTGATATCCTCATATTGCTGGGTGCGGGGGCAGGCACTGGTTTTGTCAGCGGACTGTTGGGAATTGGCGGGGGAGCTGTCATGGTTCCCGTCAGTTACTGGCTTATTCTGGCTATGGATGTCGCTCCGGATATTGCCATAAGAATTGCCTTCGGGACAAGTCTACTGGTGATTCTGCCCACAGTCATAAGTGGGAGCTGGAGGCATAATAAAGAAAAGGCGGTTCGCTGGAAGACAGCTTTGGTTTTGGGCTCATTTGCCCTGGTCGGTGGTCTGGTTGGAGCTAGCCTGGCGGCCCATCTTCCTGAAGGAATACTGAAGGTAGGCTTTGGCGCAGTGATTCTGGGTGTTGCTTTGTGGATGGGCCTGGGAATAATGCCCAGGCTGCGAAGAGAGGATACCGAACCACGGGAAAATTTCGCGCTTGTAGCGGCCTGCGGATTTCCTATAGGCATGGTAAGCGGCTTGACTGGGCTTGGCGGTGGTGTGCTCATAGTCGCCGTATTGGTGT
>CAZLCQ010000078.1:0-4682 GCA_964557995.1 uncultured Dehalococcoidales bacterium | reverse complement strand
GAAGCTATGGCCTGTGGCACTCCAGTTATAGCCACCACAGGCGGGGCACTGCCCGAGGTAGTAGGCGACGCCGGTATGCTAGTACCTCCAGCAAACGCCGGTGCTCTGGCTGCCGCGATCAGGCAGCTGCTCAATGATCAGCAGGCACAGCAACGGATGAGTGAAGCAGGGAAGAAAAGAGTGAGAGAGCAATTCAACTGGGAGCAGGCCGCCAGGAAGACGCTCGAGGTCTACCGGGAGGTATTGACAACAAGATGATCACTATAGAACCTGACCTTCTGGGTATCGCGGATGGGGACATTACTCTGGACGCCGGCTGTGGCGATGGCAGGCACTCATGGGAAGTCTACAATAGAAACCATTCCGCCGTCGTGGCCTTTGATATCGATGCAGTGTGCGTCAAAAAGAACAAGTACATGCTGGATTCATTGAAACAACAAAATGAACTCCAGGGTGACTATCATCTTCTGGTAGCCAATGTAACAAAGCTGCCATTCAAAGATGGGAGCTTTGGCAAGGTTATCTGTTCTGAAGTCCTCGAACATATTCCCGAAGACAATACGGCAGTCGAAGAGTTGACCAGAGTATTGTGCAAAGATGGCGCCATGGGGATTAGCGTGCCTCACTGTCTGGCTGAATCAATCTGCTGGAAGTTATCGAGAGAGTATTATGGTTTCCCGGGAGGGCACATCAGAATATACAGGACTCGGGAACTTCTCCACCTTGCGGAGACTGCCGGCCTATCCGTTTACAGCATTCGCCACAAGCATGCCCTTCATTCCTTTTACTGGGTACTTCGCTGTGTTTTCGGGATCAAGAAAGAAAAGGCCAGGGTTCCTTCCCTGTACAACAGATTCTTGGAATGGGACTTACGCGCTAACCACAGGTTCTTCCGCTGGGTAGAAACCTTGCTAAATCGTTTATGCCCCAAGAGCCTTGCCATCTACGCCAGAAAGAAAGATTATGCGTCGCCATAATAGTACCACCTCACCCAGCTCACGATTTTCAAGACACGAATTAGCTGCTTGAGGACGAAACTTCTCCGTCCAGCCACAGCCCATCCTTCGTCAGGCTGATGAAGGCCGTGGCCTCAGTCCCCTACTGCCCGCCCGTAAATCTTGGCGGCTTCAGACTAAGCGAAATACATGATAAGAGCCAGCACCCCTATCAGGATGAGCCAGATGCCCACCAGATAGTTGAGGATCTTGGGGAAAATCATCACTATTATGCCGAAGACAAGGCTGATAATCCCCCCAATGAGCCCCAAGCTAGCTACTGAAAGAAAACCAGGCATACGCTATCACCTCCTGTAGTTTAGCTGCTACTAGTATGGTATGAGAACAAGCATTTCGTCAATAGGCAAGTCTCTTATTGTTATGAATTGAGACTTGTCAATCGCCAGACTTGAGTCAGGCCGCACGTCCGAGTAAAATACAGACACCATGATTGGGTTTGAGGAGATTCAGAAGCTATGCTGGACGTCCCCATCTAAGATAGTGCTTTTGGTGATGGATGGCCTGGGTGGTCTGCCTCATCCTGAGACCAACAAGACAGAGCTGGAATCAGCCAGGAAGCCCAACCTGAACCGCATAGCCCGGGAATCCATCTGCGGGCTCATTGACCCTGTCAGCCCGGGAATTACACCGGGCAGCGCGCCAGGGCACCTGGCCATTTTTGGCTATGAACCCGTCCAATATCATATCGGGCGGGGAATCCTGGAGGCTTTGGGAATAGACTTGGAACTGAAGCCGGACGATATCGCAGCCCGGGGTAATTTCTGCACGGTTGATAACAAGGGAATCATTACCCACAGGAGGGCAGGACGGATTTCCACAGACAAGAGCACCGTCTTATGCCGTTTGTTGAGCAATATCACCATAGAAGGGGTTGAGATTTCTGTTCTGCCGGTGAAAGAACATAGATTCGTGCTCATCTTCAGGGGCACGGGTCTGTCTCCCGAGCTAGGAGACTCTGATCCCCAGCAAATAGGGCAAGCCCCCAGGAAAATAGAGGCATTATCGCCGCAGGCACGGAAGACCGCGAAAATTGCGAACGAATTCGTGTCTCAAGCAGGCAGTCTCCTACAAGGCCAATCCCCGGCCAACATGGTGCTTCTGCGAGGTTTCTCTCGGCGACCTCACATTCCTTCCATATCTGAGATCTACAAGCTAAAGCCAGCTGCCATTGCCACGTATCCTATGTACCGTGGACTGGCCAGGCTGGTAGGAATGAAGATACTGCCAGCGGGCGGAAGCATAACAGACCAACTGGACAGTCTACACCGCCATTATGCCAAGTACGATTTCTTCTTCATCCATTTTAAGAACACCGATGCCCGAGGGGAAGACGGCGACTTCCCGGCTAAGGTCCAGGCAATCGAGGAACTTGACAAAGCTCTTCCGGATTTGTTCAGTTTGGAGCCCGATGTTTTGATTGTCACCGGAGACCACTCTACACCCGCAACTCTAGCCATGCATAGCTGGCATCCTGTACCTTTCATGCTGAAGTCCAAATGGTGCCGCCCTGATGACGTCACCGAGTTCTCAGAACGCGCCTGCCTGACTGGTGGCATGGGACGTTTCCCAGCTACAGACATTATGCCTTTGGCTATGGCCAATGCTCTGAAACTGGCCAAGTTTGGCGCCTGACCAACAGTATACGATACCGAGCACGGAACCCGAAATTTGTCAGCAGCTGTCGCAAATAGTCATTTTACGTTCGGATTAGAACTTTCGTGTCAATTACCCGGAAATCGTTTTGAACGTAAAACACCATTTGGTGACAACCCGTTTCATTCTGTTTGTTAACAAATCACTCGGGAATTCGACAAGTCTCTCCAGCCTCGCTCTTCCAGCAAAAGTTCTGCGTCGCATCCCTCATCAACCCACGGCGGACATCCATGCTGCTCTCGCCAACTTCTCCTGAGAAATCGAGAGAAGTGGATTGTCCGGGGGATTACTACATCTCTCTCCAATCTTTCTCGGACAACAAGGTATTGGTCTACCTCGTAGTTAGCCAATCTAGGGATCCCAGCCACAATAGTCTCCCTGGCTGAGGCTACCCACTGAATATTGAAGAATAATGAACGCTATCGTGAACCGAAGGAACAACGGCTGCTTTCGTGCACCCAAAGGTAAGCGCGAGGCTCGCATGAATCCAACGAACACTTCGCTCATTGGGTGCGACACCTCCGAGGGATGTGCTCACGCCACCGAAATGGCGAATACATGCATCCGACGAAACGGTCCTGAGCTGAGTGTACCTGGCGACAGCTACTCTAAGAGGAGGGCACATCGATTGACACGTAGTTTCTTCTGACATAGGCGGCGCTTTCACAAATGCGGGGCTGGAGAGGGACAGGAATTCCATGCGAGGTTGTGCGCGAGACTATAAACGTCCCTAACAAATGGGTTTCAGGCGGAAAGTCACATTACTAAATTCTAGACAAAACAGTACCAAAACGGTACCAATGGGTGATTCTCCATTGGATTGGATGGATGCTATACCTGTATATATTTGAATATATTGAAACATACTATGACATGTGAAAAGAGAGGTGTAATATGAAAAAGGTAAGGTATATAGCCATAGCCCTGGCAGTGAGCCTGGGCATGGTCACGCTGGCCTGCGGCCAGCCTGCGGGCTATGTTTCGGACGACAGCGAAGCCGCCCAATCGGTCATACCACTGCTCGCGTCGCCGCCAGCAGTGACTTCAGTGACAGAAACAGCATTTGGCACTGATACAACGGACCATTATGTCGATATGCCAGGAACAGTCAATGGCGGCGATTTGCTGATTGTCCTCTTCACCAATGACGGGAGCGCCACGGTAGCTACACCCGATGGATGGAGCTCGCTGGCATCAAATGCCAATGGGTCGGCAGTCAGGTTATCTGTTTATTACAAGATAGCCGCAGGGACAGAGGGTGGCACAACGGTTAATCTAGTAACCTCCGCCGGTGAGCAAGCGGCGGCACAGGTCTATAGGATTACAGACTGGAATGGCACGACCCCGCCAGAGATTTCAACAGTTGCAACCGGCACAACTCCGGCGCCAAACCCAGCTTCTCTTAACCCAGCCGGATGGAATGTAACAGATACGCTGTGGCTAGCCGTGGGGGGGCAAGACCGAGGAGACCAGCCGGGAACCACGACTTACCCAGCTAACTATGCAGACGGGATAGGTACACTGTCCTCTGACGTGCTCGGGAGCTGCCGAATGCTCTCAGCCCGCAGGGTACATGCTACTGCGTCGGAAAACCCCGGTGCGTTCAC
This sequence comes from uncultured Dehalococcoidales bacterium, assembly GCA_964557995.1. Classification (GTDB taxonomy): domain Bacteria; phylum Chloroflexota; class Dehalococcoidia; order GIF9; family AB-539-J10; genus RBG-13-51-36. Next base: position 406 of record CAZLCQ010000078.1, on the reverse strand, counting down.
TGTTCCAGTATCGGAGGAATGGGCTGCCTTTACCATCGCGGTTAGACCAGCACTACGCGACCTCACCGTCTCGAGTACGGCAGGAGGTTCCGTAACCACACCCGGCGAGGGAGTGTTTACCTACGATGAGGGAACGGTAGTTGACCTTGTGGCCACTCCAGATCCTGGCTACCGATTTGTCAACTGGACTGGTAATGTGAGCGCCGTCGAAGACGTCTATGGCGCTGAGACCACCGTCACCGTGAACGGCGACTGTGCTGTCACGGCCAACTTCGTGGCTTTGTATGATCTCACCATCTCCGTCTTCAGCACGGGAGGGGGCTCGGTAATCGAGCCCGGTGAGGGAGTGTTTACCTATGACGAAGGAACGCTAGTTGACCTGGTGGCCACTCCAGATCCTGGCTAC
>CAZLCQ010000077.1:0-4720 GCA_964557995.1 uncultured Dehalococcoidales bacterium | reverse complement strand
TATATTCTAATAGTCGTCCTTTTGCTTGTTAGTGTCGGCCTGGTCGTTACCGGCTGCGTGGGCAACTCCACTAGCTTCGCATCAGGATATCTGTCTATTGACGAAGGAATTGGCTCCGAGCTTGGTAACCAGGAATTAGTGGCAGAGGTGGCTCCTGCCGTGGTCTCTATTGTCGTTGAAACGGTAGCCTATAACTTTTTCCAGCAGGCAGTCCCGGCGACGGGAGCGGGCAGCGGAATGGTAGTCAGCCCGGACGGCTATATTGTGACCAACAATCATGTGGTAGAAGGTGCCCAAAAGGTGACCGTGACTCTTAGTGATGGAAGTGTCTTTGCGGCGACTATAGTAGGTACAGATGCGCAAACCGATCTGGCAGTGGTGAAAATCGATGCCAGTAATCTTGCCTACTTACATTTACTCAACAACTCTCTGGAGCAGCTTGCCGTCCTTGACCCGGTGGTAGCTGTGGGCAATGCTCTGGCTCTGCCGGGAGGTCCTACCTGGACTACCGGCGTGGTCAGCAACCTGGGACGCTCTATTGAAGAGGAAACCGGAGTGGTGCTCAATGACATTATTCAGACTGATGCGGCTATTAACCCGGGGAACAGCGGCGGACCGCTACTAGACACAGCAGGGCAGGTGGTTGGTATCAATGTGGCTATCGCCAGCAATGCCGAGAACATTGGCTTCGCCATAAGCACTGATACGATCATCCCGGTGGTGCAGAGTTTAATAGCGGAAGGAAAGGTCATCCGTCCCTGGCTCGGAGTGTCAGTGATGACCGTCACCCCGACTATCCAGCAATACTATCACCTCGCAGTGGACGCAGGAGCACTCATTACCAGTGTGAGCAGCGGTAGTCCAGCAAGCAAGGCGGAATTAAGAGTGGGTGATGTTATCACTGAGATGGACGCCGAGGATATCAGCACCACCGAGCAACTCTCCTTAGCCATAACCTCTCACCAGATCGGCGACCAGGTGGAGATAGTCTATTACCGTGGGGATGCACAGCAAGTAGTTACCGCCACACTGGAGGAGTCTCCAGCCTAGGCGACTATATAGTGCACTTGTTGATTTTGCTAAGAATAAAGATGCGAAGTCTTGTAGCGTCCCAACTCTGGCTAGCCCAGCCGAGCTACAGCTACCTCACCATCTTCTATGACAACCGTCATCGTCCGGTCGCAGTTGGGACAGGTGAGCGGCCCACTGTAGTTAGCTTTAGATGACTCCAACGGGATACCTTTGCCGCAGCCCAGGCAGACTACCCCAGAGGAGCTTCTTGGACCAGCCTGATGCTGTTTCTTGTGGCTAGCTAGCTGCTCTATAGTAGCGAATTCAATCCCGCAGGTGACACATTTGAAGCGCATTTCTCTCCTTTGGGCAATCGTAATGTCTGGAGTCGCCCAGTTACTAGATTCACTATTTCATAATCATAGCATAGTATTCTTCGCCGATGAATATGTGGGCTCAGGTCTAATTGCCGATCTGTGCGGTGTCTTCCACGAGTCGGCTTGCTAGGTGTTGAAGGGTGATTAGAAATCTGGCCCGCAGCAACCTACTGCCCGCAACCGACCATGACGATATGCAACTACTTTGTGGCTACGGACTAGCCCAGGGCATGAGCAGTCTAACTTGTGGTCAAGCTACAGACATATACTGCAAAAACAGCCTCAATAATCACTGAATTAGCAGAATGCCGGTCCACACATAGCTAGCGCGAAAATACCACCTATTTTCCTTATCTCAGAGATTGTATTACTATTACCCTGAAACCGTGAGATTGGGAGTGAGCTAAAAAGTGAGCATAAAAAGCGATGGTTTGGAAGAACTGGCAAAACCAGTGAAAACTAACGGGTCTGGGGAACGGATGGTTCCAACCATCTGTTCATTATGCGGCCCAATGCCGGGATGTGGACTAAACTGCTATGTTAAAGACGGCAGATTGATAAGAGTTGAGGGCATGAAGGAGGCTCCTACGAACAAAGGAACATTGTGCCCCAAGGCATTCGCCTCCGTGCAGTGGCTTTATTCGCCGCAACGTCTCAGGTACCCTTTGAAGCGTGTTGGGAAGAAGGGTGAAGGTAAGTTCAAGAGGATCGACTGGGATGAAGCTCTTGATATTATTGCCAGCAAGCTCAGTGAACTCAAGGAAAAGCACGGACCGGAATCTCTGGCTATTCTCGCGCCACAGCGACGCAGCTATTGTGATTATTTGCAGCGATTCCTCATTGCCCACGGAAGCCCAAACTATGGCCATAGTGGCCTCTGTTTCATACAGGCAGCTTTCGGGTTTGCCTATACTCTGGGATGGCCCTGGCTCAATAGAGCGGGCGCAGATTATGAGCATGCTAACCTGATTGTGGTATGGGGTGCAAACCCCGTCTATTCTGCAGGACCTCTGGGCAACCTGAGAAGAATTTTAGATGCCAAGGAGAGAGGTGCTAAGCTCATAGTGATTAAGCCTGAGATGCAGCCGGATGCGGCCAAGGCAGATATCTGGGTTCCGATCAGGCCCGGCACCGATGGTGCCCTGGCGCTGGCAATGCTGCATGTCATAATCAATGAGAACCTCTACGATGCAGACTTCGTCTCCAGGTGGTGCTACGGTTTCGATAAGCTTGTACCTCATATACAGAAATACACCCCAGAGTGGGCTGAGCCGATAACGGGACTGTCAGCCGACCAGATAAGAGAGGTAGCCAGGTTATATGGGACGACAAAGCCCGCATGTATTCTCGCCGGGAACGCATTCGACCAGACGGTAGATTCCAATAACGCCGTACGGGCCGTGGCAATATTGATAGCCATAATCGGCAACCTCGACAGACCCGGCGGCAATATTGTGTCCACCGGGAGTACCATGCCCATGGTTAAATCCGTACATCTCAGGGAGAGATATACGCAAGATTTTGTAGACAGGCTGGTAGGCCCGGAAATAGCCAGCTGTTTTCAGCCCTTCATGGAGGGCACGTCTTCCGCCTATTACCGCTGTCTTGACAGCGTTCTCACCGGAAAGCCGTACCCTGTCAGGGCGATAATCGCTCCCGGGACCCAGCCCACGGTAATTACTCGTGGCAGCAAGAGGATAGTAGAAGCGCTTGAGAAACTGGAATTCTTCGTAGTTATCGATGTCATGCAGAACTCGTCAATGCCCTGGGCTGATATCGTTGTCCCTGTAGCCACTATGTATGAATGCGACCATCCTTTTGAAGTAATGGATAACTGGATAATGGCGCGAAACAAGGTTATTGAGCCGCTGGGAGACTACAAGTCGGATTACGAGTTCTGGCTTGATCTGGCCGTCAAGATGGGCTATGGGGAGGACTTCTGGGACGGAAGTATTGAGAAGTGCATGAATTACCAGCTGGAGAATTTTGGGATGACCATGGAAGAGCTAAGAGCACATCCTACAGGTATTGTTTATGAACCAAAACCGATGGTTTACGAAAAGTATGAGAAAATATTCGCCACTCCCAGTCCTCGGCTTTCGAAGGCTCCTTATCTCCCTCAGGGCAAAGTGGCGATCTATAATACTACGTTTGAAGAGAATGGGTTCAATCCACTACCCGAATGGGTGGAGCCGCCCGAGAGTCCAACGGCGACACCGGAGCTCTTGGCGAAGTACCCTCTTGCCTTTTTTGACGCACATACTTCGGATGTATATAACAGCGGGTGGTTACGTAATGTGCCTTATCTACGCGAGATTCAACCTGACGCATGGATACACATTCACCCGGAGACGGCTAAGGCACGACGGATAGAGAACGGTGACTGGGTAATTGTCGAATCACCACATGGCTGGATAAAGGTAAAGGCTCTGTATTTCCACGGGATACGGCCAGACGTGGTTATGGGTCTCCATGGATGGTGGCAGGGCTGCGATGAGCTGGGATTGCCGGGTTATCCGATACTGGATGGAGGCGCAAACGTAAACGTACTGTACAGTACTGACCCGGATAAAGCCTTTGACCCAATGGTAACCGCTATGCCCAAGCAGACCCTGGTCGAGGTACGAAAAGCGTAGAGTTACGGAACGGTAGCCAGGAACTACCGATGATAGTAAAGAAGAGGCGATATACGTAATGGCAAGGCAATACGGCTTCTACTTTGATGTAAATAGATGCATCCGATGCCGTGCCTGTGAAGTGGCATGCAAGAGCGTGCGTAATATAGAGCCGGGAATACAATGGATACGAGTCGTTGAAATTTGGAGCGGCGTCTACCCAAATGTCACCACAGCTTTTTTCACCCTGGCCTGTATGCACTGTGGCAAGCCGACCTGCATTGAAGCTTGTCCCACCGGAGCTATAAGCAAACGGAGTGAGGATGGTATCGTCGTCGTTGACAGGGACAAATGCAACGGTTGCCAGGACTGCTTCTCGGCATGTCCTTATGGCGTGCCCCAATTTGGTGACGATGGCATCATGCAGATGTGTGATTTCTGTGCCGGGATAAACATAGAGCCTGCCTGTGCGGGATGCTGCCCTACTGAAGCTCTAAAGTTCGGTTACCTTGATGAGCTATTGGAAATGGCAAAGGGGAAGGAAGCCAAGACAATGGGCGGGCCTACTGAACCATCTGTCATTATTGTAGGTGAATTGCAGCTTGATAATTTGGTTGTCTGATGATAACTTCTGACCGACTGTGTGTCAGGTCGCATTTCGTCATCTTGTTGGATGACTTTGTGCTAGAGTGTTATCCAGTTTAGGAATCGGTGATT
>CAZLCQ010000076.1:0-4734 GCA_964557995.1 uncultured Dehalococcoidales bacterium | reverse complement strand
TATCACCTATTCTGATCTCAGGACACATCCCGGGTTCAATATGCCATTCGGATCAAAGACTTTCTTTATGCCTCTCATTAGCCCCATTTTCTTTTCGTCCATGAATATATCTAGGTCTGAGATTCTAACCCTGCCCACTCCGTGCTCCGCAGTCATGATTCCACCCAGTTCAACGGTTGCCTTGTAGATCGCCCTCTTCGCTTCTTTGAGGTTATTCACGTCGCCTTCCAGCAGGTCCTTCATCATGGTTGGGTGAAGGTTACCGTCCCCCGCGTGGCCGACTGTAGGAATACTGGTGCTGTAGTGCTCAGCGATCCTATCTATTGCGTCCATAAGTCTTCCCATGCTGGCTGGAGGTACGGCTATATCCAGGGCGTCTGCCAGGTCGTGCTTCAGAGCCAGGTATATGTTGCTTCTTATTCTGAGGATGCTCTCTTGCTCTTTTTTAGTTTGCCCGATCACAGATTCGAGCCCGTTGTACTTCTTACTGATCTCAGAGATTTTCTCACATTGTGAGCGTACGTCCTCTTCGCTGCTACCTTCCAGTATTATCATCAGGTAAGAGGTCCCGGTCTTACATGGCCACTCCATGCCAAGCTGCTTGGCTGAGATCTCGACTGTGCTCCGATCCATGAACTCTATGGCCAGTGGTATGATCCCACCCTGTAGTATTTTGGGGACTGTATTGATTGCGTCGTGGCGGTTGTCGTAGGGTATGATCATGGTTGCGCTGGCGGCCACTGGCGGAAATAACCGCAGGACTGCCTTCGTTATCACGGCCAGAGTTCCCTCGCTGCCGATTATCAAATGCATCAGGTTATATCCGGTGTTGTCCTTGAGCAGCTTCCCGCCCATGTTTAGCACTTCACCGTTGGGTAATACGGCTTCGATGCCTTTTATGTAGTTCCGCATAACGCCGTATTTCACCGCTCGTGACCCGCCTGCGTTGCAGGCGACAAGACCGCCCACCTGAGCGCTTTCATCGCCAGGGTGCGGGGGGAAAAACAAGCCCTCTGCTTCAACCTCTTCCAGAAGCTCCTTGAGTGTAACGCCGGCTTCTGCAGCCACCATCAGATTGTCCTTGTCGACATGAATCCTTTTCATTCTCTCCAGCGATAGAATTATCCCGTTCTCCGTCGGAATGGCACCGCCACATAACCCAGTGCCCCCACCCCTGGGGAACACGGGAATCCTCTCGTCGTTTGCAAGCTTCAAGATTCCGCTTACCTCTTTCGAGTCGGCGGGTTTCACGAGGATTAGCTCGCTTGCTGGCTGGGGCCTTACTGCCGGACCGGTTTCATCCGTCAGGTAGTCCACCATCCGCTCCTCGTCTGTTATCACCCAACTGCTCCCCACGATCCCATTTAACTTTTCGGCTATCATTTGACGGTGTCCTCTCGAACTTTGGTTTCCAACCTCAACCAGGAATCAGATGGTCTTTGCGTCCCTTCTTTGTCGGCCTGATGATATGCTGGCGTGACCTGTCTGTCAATCTAGGCCTTCCCGTGTAGTTGGGCCGAAACTCTCTTCCCTTCCTAAGCTCTTTGGGGTTTTATTGAAGTGAAAATAGTACTGCAGGTGTGGACGTTGTATTGCAGAGGCTTGTGTCAACTTGCTGCTTGGTGATATGCTTCTCACAAAACAAGCCCCCTTTGGCCCTGGGGCTCTGGAAATTACTTCTGGAGCTGTCGCGTGAACATCTCACTGGGCGTGGTTCAACAAGTCGCTCCTGGGAATGCCAAATGGTTCCTGGCGTTGGCCTGAGATAGAACCCATGTGTAATTAGAATTGCTTTCCAGAGTAACCGTCGCACCGAGGTAACTCAGCAGTGTTTGGAGATTTAAAGGAAGATAAAACTTCTGATGTGAGAGCGATGTTCGCTGCCATAGCGGATTACTATGATCCCGTCAATAGCCTGCTGAGCTTCCGACGTGATGGAGGGTGGAGAAGGTTCGCTGCGTCCAAAGCAGGTATAAGGCCTGGTGCGCTTGCTCTTGATGTTGCCACAGGTACTGGGGAACTCGCGCGACACCTCTCTCTGCAGGATGGCGAAAGCACGGTGATAGGTATAGATTTCTGCCCCAATATGCTGCAAAAGGCCAAAGCCAAGCTTGTCGCCTCGTTGGGCGAGGGCGTAATCGAGTTGGTTCTTGGCGACGTTCTACAGTTGCCTTTCCGAGACGATACCTTTGACTGTGTAACTATCGGCTTCGGCTTGAGAAATGTCGCTGACATGGGCGCTACCCTTCGGGAAATCGCCCGTGTTGCAAAATCGGGAAGCAGGGTCGTTTCCCTGGAACTTACGCGACCTCCGTCTTTAATCGCCAGGGCACTACACAATTTTGGGCTATTTCGTATAGTGCCGTATGTTGGTTGGCTTATATCTGGTAATAGAGAAGCCTACACCTATCTGCCCGACTCCATTAAGAGGTTTCCGTCCCCCGAGGAAGTGAAGGAGATCATGGAGGAAGCGGGCCTGCAAGAGGTGGAAATCTACCGCCTCACCCTGGGTATAGCCACCGTTCACGTAGCGGTCAAAGAGGCTTAACTGCTGGTAGGACAATCAGACCAGCTTGCTGCATATTCGACCTCTCAAATTCCCCTCTTAGCCTTGCTTCTCATGACCACGTGCAAATAGGGAGTAAGGATTGGCAAAAACTGTATGAATGCTGGGCTGCGCGGCGGGGTCACCATTTGTTCGGCGGTTGTAGTACTATTTCACTATCTTTAGCTGGCAAGAAATGACCATTTACGCCTGATGACAGCTATGCTAGCGTTTGCTTATCATGTGCGCATACTACCATTTTCAGGAGATAAAGTTCGCGAAAGATAACGTATAATGAACGCTTTTGCTCTACTTTCCCTGCTTTCCTGTGTGGTTGTTTTCCTTCTGGGTAGCTTCATCTTCCTCAGGGACACGCGAAATCCATTAAACAGGATTTTCATGGTGCTCTGCATGTCTCTGGCCTTCTGGTCACTCACAGAGTTTGGGTACCGTCAAGCGGGTAACCTTGAAACAGCCGATTTTTGGCTGAAACTTAACGGGCTCATCTACGTGGTACCACCCCTGCTGCTGCATTTTGTCCTTATTTTCACGGAGGAATCGAAGCTGTTCAGAAACAAGCTGACTTATCTTTTTATGTATGCCCCGGCGTTGATGTTTATCCTTTTGTCGCTCACAACAAATATGATGGGAGGAGGACCAACGAGAGAGTACTGGGGGTGGACTTACACCATCCCGGAAAACTCACTAGTATTTAACATGAGCTATTTATGGGCCTATGGCTTGGGGGTTCTATCTGTATATTTGTGCTTGCTATATTACCTAAAGCAATCAGACCGCAACAAGAAACAGCAGGCCAAGTATATATTCATTGGGTTTCTCATTGTTGTGGCTTCTGGTTTAATCACGGGATGGCTTCTCCTCCTGCTCCAAGTTAAGATTCCCGAATTAGCTACCGCTGCGTTTACCATCGCATGCGCTTGTGCCGGGTATGCAATGTGGAAATACAAGCTGTTTGCCATGACTCCGGCAACTGCCGCAGAAGGTATTATATCTACTATGCCGGATTCGCTGCTCCTGGTCGATCCGGATCAAAGAATCACTCTGACCAACCAAGCGACACTGAGAATGCTAGGGTATGAAGAGGGTGAATTGATCGGGCAGACACTGGAAATCGTTTTTGCAGAAGAAGGTGAGGGGAAAGACGTGCTCGAAGGGATAGAACTGGAGGGCCCTGCGGGGACTAGCATTATCAGGGGTGAGACGAAATTCAGGACGAAAGCTGGTGGAAGTATTCCTATCTCCTTGTCCAGAGCTGTTATGAGGGATAGGGAGGGAAAACTGCATGGCACCATCTATATAGGTAGGGATGTCACTGAGTTCAAGCTGGCTGAGGAAGAGAAACAGAGAATGGAGGAGCAGCTTCAGATCGCTGGCAGATTGGCTGCAGTTGGTGAACTGTCAGCAGGTGTTGCTCATGAGTTGAATAACCCCCTCACTGCAATCCAGGCCTTTGCTCAATTTCTCGCGTCCAGGAAGGACCTGGATGAAACCGTAAAGGGCGATGTGGAAACTATCTACAGGGAAGCACAACGCGCCTCCAGAATAACGGGTAATCTACTTTCCTTTGCTCGCAGAAATAAGCCTGAGAAACGCCTTATCTCTATCAACGAAGCACTTGAAAGAAGTGTGGAGCTGCACGCTTATCATATGGGGGCCAGCAACATAGAAATGGTGATGGAACTGGCCCATGACCTTCCTCTGACCATGGCCGACTCCCATCAGATGCAGCAGGTCTTTGTGAACATCATCAACAATGCAGAACAGGCTATGACGGAAGCCCACGGCGGAGGAAGGCTTTGTGTCAAGACACAGAGGGCGGGCAAAGTGATCCGGATAACCTTTGCTGACAACGGCCCTGGCATCTCGGAACATAACCTGAAGAGTATATTTGACCCGTTCTTCACCACGAAAGACGTGGGAGTGGGAACAGGGCTGGGGCTAAGCATCTGCTATGGTATCGTTGAAGCTCACGGTGGCCATATATATGCCAGGAGCAAGGCTGGCAAAGGAGCCACTTTCGTGATAGAGATACCCATTGTTTCTGAAGACCATCACGCTGCTGAGGGAACCGGCCTGGCCCAGGCTGCGACCGATGCCACGCTTAGCTAGTTGCACCTCGCAATCGCGGCAGTCGATTCCAACATAAAGTAGCGACCTTGCGTTCCGTT
>CAZLCQ010000075.1:0-4913 GCA_964557995.1 uncultured Dehalococcoidales bacterium | reverse complement strand
CTTTGAAGAGAATGAGCTCTCCCGAGAAAATCGTAGTCAATTGTCTCCTCCATCGAGGAAATGAGAACATGATGCGGCAAATGGCAGAGCTTGCCCGCTCACTCGGTGTATCGCTTTGGGTCTGCCCGGCAAAGGAAGGCATGCTGAGAGAAACCGGGGAGACGAACAAAGAGACTCTGGCATCGCGAGAATCAGAGCGGCAAGCGGCCAGAGAGCTGCTTGACCTGAAGAAGAGAGGCTATCCAATAAACAATTCCCGAACTTATCTGCACAGATACCTGCTGAATATGACGCCCTATGTTTGTCGTGTCCCCTTTGTCTATGTAACCGTGACTCCAGAGGGCAACGTAACAAGCTGCTTCAACCATGACAGACCTTATGGAAACGTGAGGACCTCCCAGTTCGATGAGATAATGAAGAACTGGGACCGCCGTGAGGTGACAAACATGGCGAAGGGATGCTGGAAATGCAATAATCCGGATGTTGTAGATGCATCATACCTCTGGCAGCTAAGGCCAGAGCCTTCATGGAATCTACTGAAAACCTTCCTGCCCAAATGAGTGTGCTATTATTTATAGAATGAGGGGGCAAAGAAATGAATGCAGTACAAACATTCAAGCTCACCAAGAAATTTGATAGCTTAGTAGCGGTAGACGGGGTTGATTTGGAGATAAAGAAGGGCGAGCTTTTCTCCCTCCTAGGCCCCAACGGGGCAGGGAAGACGACGGCCATCAGAATGTTGTGTTGCCTCTTGAAGCCCACCAAGGGGACAGCTTCAATATTGGGCTATGACGTAGTTAAGACACCATTTGCGGTCAAGAGGCTCATCGGGGTATCACCACAAGATACCATCCTCTCTGAGCGCCTTAACTGCTGGGAGAACCTAGCTCTGATTGGCAAGGTCCACGGCCTGAGCTCTAGCCAGGTAAAAAGGCGGTCGACGGAACTGCTGGAGACGATGGGCCTTATGGAAAGGGCCAAAGACCAGGTGCGGAAGTTTTCCGGGGGAATGAAACGCAGGCTCAGCATAGCGATGGCGCTCGTCTCTGATCCCCAGGTACTATTTCTGGATGAACCTACTTTAGGCCTGGACCCCCAGGCAAGAAGAGCCATCTGGGAACATATTGCTGGGCTTAAGGGAAAGAAGACTATCCTTCTCACTACCCATTATATGGAGGAAGCGGATTCACTCGCCGACCGAATAGCGATTATTGACGAGGGAAGGGTTGTGGCTCTTGGGACGTCTCAAGAGCTAAAGAAGAATCTCTTTGGGATGCGAAACATGGTCGTCTCAACGGAAAGCCTCACCGCTGAGGTCGTAGCGGATTTGCACAACAGATATTCCAGGGTGGCGGTGACCAAGGGGCAGCTTAAGCTTTCCCATAAGGACCTGGACTTCAAAGAGATAGTAGACCATCTCCATTCTCGAGGAGTTACCGTTTACTCTGCTGCCTTAGAGCAGCCAACTCTCGAGGACGTCTTTATCCAGATAACGGGAAAGAAGCTTAGAGACTAGAAGAGAGGTGAAAGAAATGAAGTTCTGGGAAATCGGCAAAAGGAATTTGAAGGAGATTTCTAGAAACCCTGTTCTTCTAGGCTTTCTCCTGGGAATGCCCGTCGCCTTCATGCTGGTATTTGTCGCCGCCGCTGGCGGGCAACAGGCCAGCCCTATTGCGATGAGCGTAGTGGATGAAGACGGCTCTCAATACTCTTCTGCTTTCACACAAACCCTGGGAAGCATAGAAGCTATTGAGTTGAATGAGCCGGTATATAGTGAAGAAACTCAGGCACAGGAGGACCTGGAGAATGGCGAAATATCATACTATCTCCTAATTCCTTCAGGATTCGAGCAGGCGCAGCAAACCCAACAGACTATCAACTTAGAGTTAATCTACAAGGCAGCAGACCCGATGCTAGGTCTACAACTAAAACCCATAATAGAGGCTGTTGCCTCTCAATTCCTGGGAGTAACTCCCCCTGTAAACGTTGAGCTAAAAGGAACGGAAAGCAAAATAAAGAATCCGGCTGTCAATTTCTACTTTCCCGGGATAGCTGTCTACGGACTCATGATTCTAATTGCCACAGCGGCGGAGATAATCGCCGGTGACAGGGAGAAGGGCTTTCTATCTCGAATGTTCACTACCCCGGCAAGACCCTCGGACTTCATCCTGGGCTATTCCTTGCCCTTTATCCCAGTGCTCATCATCTCCGCGCTGGTTTATCTCGGCGTGGGAATGGCGCTGGGCTTGACCATTGTCGGCAATCTGGGGCATGCCTTTCTTATTTTCTTTCTTATCGGGCTTTGCGCTATCGGGGTAGGCATGATCGTGGGCAGCTTGATCAAAAGCGAGTCTCAAGCAGGTATTTCCTGGCTCTTCATCGTTCCCATGGCTATGATCTCCGGGGCCTGGTTCACAGTGGATCGTATGCCTTCGGCTCTTAAGAGCATCGCTGGAGCGCTTCCCTTCATCCATGCCATAGACGCCGCCCGGGCTGTCGTCAACGGCTCCTCTTTTTCAGCCATCACACTGGATATTTACTGGCTTGTTGGCTGGGCAGTTGTCCTGTTTGCTGTCGGGATCGTATTATTCAGAAGGACGATGGTCAGCTAGGAGGCACTCCAGAAGAGCTCGTACTCTATCACATTTGTAATTGCGCCAGGTCGAACTTCATGCCGTCCCTGGCGGCGATGACCGTAATCCCGGTCTCCTGTGTCAGTCTCTCAGCTAACTCCCATGGTCTGGCCCGCCACATGGTCATGCCGAAATGAGTGAGTATGGCTACCTTTGGCCTTAGTTCCTCAAGTATGCTCTTGGCTTCCGGAAGGGATAGATGGTCCAGAGGAGCTCCAGGGTTCAGTCGAAGCACATTCATAATCAGTAAATCACCTTCGTAGTGACTGGCCAAGTCTTCAAAATACCTGGAGTCAGTAATCCAGGAGAAGGTGTGCCGCGGCGTCTGAAAGATGAAGCCATATGTCTCCACCTGATGCTTGTGCCTCACGGGAGTCTTGAAAGAAACATCGTTTACTTTGTAAGATCCGCCCTCAGTTAAGACCTGTATGCTCTGGGGATAGGATCGTAGATAAGAAAGGATAACAGGGTCCCGGTCCAGGGCATCGGCGGGAGCAAAGACCGTGCCCCGCTTCTTTGTGCCCCCATCGGTCATAGCTTCAATCATAATGTTAATATCCCCACTGTGGTCTAGATGCCTGTGAGATAAGATGATGGCGTCCAGTTTCGCAGGGTCAAGTTTCCTCCTGGCAACCTGGACCAAAGAGCCAGGACCGGGATCAAAGAGTATTTGAGTATCACCCAGGTTAAGCCAGGCGCCTCCGGAAGCCAGAAACTGGCGAATTACGACGAATCGGGCACCAGCCGTGCCCAAGAAAGTGATGGTATCGGTCAAGTCAGGCACCAGTGAATTATAACAATGAAAGCTGCTAGAATGATAAGGGCGAATTGAAAGGAGTTGATTGATCATGTCTGCTGAGAAGAAGGAACTTGTAGAAAAGGCACGACGATTAGGCAGAGAGTATTTACGAAAATACGGAGGATGTGCCCCAGCCACGCTGCTGGCAGTCGCTGACACTCTTGACCTAAGAGTCGGTGACGAATTGTTCAAGGCCATGACCGGTTTCTCAAGCCTCGCGGGGGTATGCGGCAATGTATGTGGAGGGATAGCTGCAATGGGCTTAAGGTATGGCGTGGGCCTAGAGGATTTTGTGAAGAACCCAGAGCGCGGTTCCTTATCTTTTGCGAAGCTAATGACGGCCACGAAAGCACTGCGGGAAAAGTTCGCTGAAGAGTACGGCGGCTACCTATGCGACGAAGTTCAAACGAAATTGTTTGGCAAGTGTGTAATGCCCACTTCCCCTGAGGAACTTGAGGCCTTCAGTAAGATGGATCCTGAGAAACTTCAGGTCTTCTACGAAAAATGTGGTTCTGTCACCGAAAACGCTGCTGGATGGACGGTAGCTACAATACTTGAAATGGACGAGAAATGACGGGTTTTCAGTACTAGCACCGACTAGACGTAGACAAGGTTATGGCAGAACTGGAAACTGAAATCGGCCGGCTAATCAGGGAATACCAGGCCGGAAACGGAAAGTTGCTGACCATCGGCACGGTCGAGTCAGCTACCGGCGGCAGGATTGCTGACAGAATAACCAATGTGCCCGGTAGCTCGGACTACTTCAAGGGCTCGGTGGTAGCTTACAGCAACGAAGTGAAGACTGCCGCGGTCGGGGTGAAGAAGGCAACTCTTGAAAATCATGGCGCCGTTAGCGAGCAAACAGCCCTGGAAATGGCTCGAGGCGGCAGAAGGCTCCTGGATGTGGACATATGCATCTGCGATACCGGGATTGCCGGTCCTGCCGGTAGTACTCCTTCAAAACCCGTGGGCCTTTTCTATCTGGGTTTGGCAGCCAAAGACACAAGCTTCAGTCAGACGCATATCTTTCCGGGAGACCGGGAGGGAAACAAGCGAGATGCTGCTGAAGCAGCGCTAGATATGCTGAAACAATACTTGGTGGAATGCATCAACGCCATAGGTCAAAGATAAGTGCGCAAAGGTTAGGACTAGAAGGAGGCTTAGAACAATGGCAACCGAGAAGTTTACTGTGGACGGAAGCCAGGTAGTCGAGAAAATCAAGGAGCTAATACGTCAAGGAAATATCAGAAGAGTCCGTTTAATACATAAGGGGCGTCCCTTGATAGACATCCCACTGACAGTAGGGGTTCCGGTGGCTGCGGCAGCAGTCCTGGCGGCTCCGGTTCTGGCTGCTGTGGGAGCAATTGCCGCACTGGTCACAGAATGCACTCTCGAGGTGGAGAGGGTAGAAGATACCGCGGCAGAGGATGTACACCTCAGCACCTGAGCTGCGCTCAGTGAACACCGCCTCCCCCCCACGG
>CAZLCQ010000074.1:0-4916 GCA_964557995.1 uncultured Dehalococcoidales bacterium | reverse complement strand
TTCTGGCTAAGCGAGAGGTGGCTGAGAGAATCCTGGACAAGGTGGCGGCGCTTCTTCCCAGGCCAAAATCCCGGCGACCAAAGAAGCTTTGAATTTGTTCGCATCTTGAGATTTCTTTCGGCTGATGACCAATAGCTGAAATAGGTCTAAAGTTGATGTCGGAAATACCGAAAGCCTACGAGCCAGGCAATATAGAAAACAAATGGTATGATTTCTGGCTCAAGCAAGGCTATTTCACCCCTGAGATAGACCCAGGCAAGAAGCCGTTTGTCATTATCATGCCGCCTACTAATGTTACCGGTGAACTGCACCAGGGACATGCTCTGACTGCGATCCTGGAAGATATAATGGTCAGGTGGCACAGGATGAGAGGGGAGCCTACCTTATGGTTACCGGGAACTGACCATGCTGGCATCGCCACACAAGTGGTTGTGGAGCGGCAGCTAGCCAGACAAGGACAAACTAAGGATGGCATAGGTAGAGAGCAATTCACTAAGTTGACCTGGGAATGGGCAAACAAGAGCCGTGAGAATATCAGGCGTCAACATCAACTCCTGGGAGCATCTTGTGACTGGACAAGAGAGAAGTTCACTCTAGACGAGGGCCCAAGTAAAGCTGTGCGCACTGCCTTCGTACGTCTCTACGATAAGGGGTTAATCTATCGTGGAGAGCGCATGATCAACTGGTGTCCGCGTTGCCGGACTGCCCTCTCCGACCTCGAAGTAGAGCACAAAGATATTGTGGGACACCTTTACTACATTCGCTATCCCCTGGACCAAGGGAAGGGCTTCGTCACCGTGGCTACCACCAGACCGGAGACTTTCCTTGGCGATACGGCGGTGGCGGTAAATCCCGAGGATAAGCGGTACAAGGATATCATTGGCAAGTGTGTGAGCCTCCCTATCATAGAGAAAGAGATTCCAGTAATCGCTGATGACGCTGTGGATACTTCTTTCGGCACCGGAGCCTTGAAGATAACCCCCGCCCATGACCCAACAGACTTCGAAGTAGCACAGAGATATGATTTACCTCTGGTAGATATCATGAATCCCGATGCCACCATGAACGAGAATGCCGGTCCGTATCAGGGACTGGAAAGATTTGCCTGTCGGGAAAAGGTATTAGCTGATCTGAAAGAAAAAGAACTTCTTGAGAAGATCGAGCCTTACTCACATTCCGTAGGACACTGTGGTCGTTGCCAGACGATGATCGAACCCAGAGTCAGCCTGCAGTGGTTTGTCCGCACACAGCCCTTGGCTAAAGCTGCTATCGAGGTGGTCAGAGAGGGCAGGGTCGCGATAATTCCAGGACGTTTCGTCAAGACATACTTCGACTGGATGGAGAACATCAGAGATTGGTGCATCAGCCGGCAATTGTGGTGGGGGCATCGCATCCCGGTATGGTATTGTCAGGACTGCGCTGAGGTGACTGCCTCGGTGGATGAGCCGGTTGCCTGTATTCACTGTGGTTCAAAGCAAATCGTGCAGGACCCTGATGTCCTTGACACCTGGTTTAGCTCAGCACTATGGCCGCATTCTACGTTGGGCTGGCCCGAGGATACTGATGACCTTCGCTATTTCTATCCCGGCTCTGTAATGGAAACAGGCTACGACATCCTTTTCTTCTGGGTCGCCCGGATGATTATGATGGGGCTAGAGGATACCGGCGAAATACCTTTCCACACAGTCTACCTCCATGGCTTGATTAGGGATGAAAGCGGAGAGAAGATGAGCAAATTGCGAGGAAATGTGATAAACCCTGCTGAGGCGATAGGCAAATATGGTGTTGATGCGCTCCGTTTTGCTCTAACTACGGGGACTTCACCGGGAAACGATATCAGTGTGGGTGAGAGTAAATTAGAAGCCAGTCGCAATTTCGTTAATAAACTGTGGAATGCCGCTAGATTCATCTTTCAGAGCATTGATGGTGAAGAGCCAGAAACTTGGACCATGCAGCTTCAACCACAGAAGATAGAAGATCAATGGATCGACAGCCAGTTGAACCGCCTTATCACAGGTGTCACCGGACTGACGGAGAACCTCCAATTCGGCGAGGCCGAGCAACAGATTTACGATTTTGTCTGGTCGAGGTTCTGTGATTGGTATATTGAAATCGCCAAAATACGACTTCGCGACCAGTCGGCACCTTCGCCTTTGCCGTTCCTGGTCAACACATTGGAGAAATCACTGCGGCTTTTGCATCCTTTCATGCCTTTCGTTACCGAAGAACTATGGCAGAGCTTGAAGCAGCATCTCCCTGGCGGGAACCAGATGCCAGCTTCCATAACGATAGCGCCTTATCCCCTTGCTGACGATAAGGCCTTTGCTCCAGAAGCGGAGCGCGTAATGGATTCGGTCATAGAGCTTGTGCGCTCTATTCGTAACATCCGGGCTCAATACAAAGTGAAGCCAAGCAAGTGGATTGAAGCCCGAGTCTACACCGGCGAGCTCCTTTCGAGTCTTGTCCCGCAAACGAATATGATAGAGATACTGGCGAAAGCCCGGCCCTTAACAATTCTGGATCGCCAGAAAAGGGAGCCCGCCAAGGATACGGACCTGGTCCTTGTGTTGAAAGAGGCTGAGGTAGTTGTGCCTCTAGCGGGCATGGTGGACCGCCTTGCCGAGGAACAGCGGCTCATGAACGAAAGCCGAGAAATCAAAGAAAGAATGGCCCAACTTGAGGCCAGACTAAGCGACCAAGCCTTTTTGAGCAAGGCGCCATCTCAGGTTGTCGAGAAGGAGAAACAGAAGCTTTCTATGCTTGAAGATAAATTGAACAGATTGAAACAGGAATTGTCTCAGCTGAAATCATCATCGGTGGATAGCTGACTGCCTCAGCTTTCAAGGGGGGAAGGGTAGGCTGGCCTGGCCTTGAGATTTAACAGTTCGTGCAACTTTGTCAGGCCTTTTTTAGTATCGCTAGCCACCAGGGATTTGTCGCGAGTCTTTATGCGGTATTTGAATAGCCAATAGGTAAATTCCTTAAGCTCGCTCAGTCTTATAGACCTGAGCTGGGGATAATGTCTTTCTTTCCTGAATTGCTTCAGAAGTGCGGATTGAGTGGCACCATAAATACGCTTGTAGGCCTCGTCAACTACTCCGTTGTCATTGTTCAAACCTAACACTGTTTTCTTCTTTCGTATCTCTTCAGTCACAGACAAAAGGAGGAACTTCTCCACAAGAATGCCATAGAAATAGTTGAGGTGCGCCCGGTATTTAGAAGGACCGATTAGATTCTTGAACTGGTCTTTAGATAATTCTATTGGTGGTATGCCGAAGAAGAGAAGATTTGCCCGGTCCTTTTCGGGAATAAGTCCATCGAGCTCTTGGCACAGTCTTTCGCTCAGGACTAGCCAATCGAAGGCTTCGTTGTCAATGAGATACTGATAATGCCGCTCCTTATAGTCCTCTTCAGGACTACACCAGAGATGGATGGCCTCCAGCAAGGATACATACCAGTTCCTGCCTTCAGCAATACCATTTCTTAGTCCTTGGATTGCCTGAGTATCTCCGTGTGACACTTCAGCCGCCTCCGCAACTGTTGCGTAAAGCTATATTATAGCTCCGCTAGTCCGGGGGCTCAAGGTGCAAGATCCTCTGGCATGGCTCGACGCCAACTCCTGCCGCTGCAAGTTTATGTATAGATTAACAGGGTTACTGCGTTGCCGCAGCAGTTGGCTTACGCAATGGCTTGATGGTGTTGGCGGCGGTCATATTGGTGACAACTTCCTCAGCTTCCTTGATCGTCCTGTCTATCAGCTCCTTGACCGTGGGAATATCGTGAACAAGGCCTATCACCTGCCCCACGCTGAGCAGGCCGTTATCGGTATCACCCGCTTCAAGCAGTTTCAGTCCTACTCTGCCGCTGATGAGCGACTCCAATTGGTGTATATCAGCGCCCTGCTTTTCCAGCTCGAGCACTTTTTCAGATGTCGGGTTTTTCAATGCTCTCATCGTGTTGCGGAATGAGCGCAGCACCAATACGGTATCCCGTTCGGACGCCGTCGCTAGCAGTTCTTTCACTTTTGGATGTCCTGGTGCCTCTTTGGTTGCCATAAAGCGGGTACCCATATTGACGGCTTCTGCTCCCAGTGCCAGGGCAGCGACCAGACCGCGCCCATCGCCGAAGCCTCCAGAGGCGATAACAGGGATATCCACAGCATCGACAGCTAACGGAATCAGAACCAGGGAGGTTACATCCTCCTCGCCAGGATGTCCGGCGCACTCGAAACCATCAATGCTAACAGCGTCGCAGCCTATCCGCTGAGCTGTGCGAGCGAAGCGGACTGCGGTGCACTTGTGTATCACCTTTACTCCAGCAGCCTTAAGTCGCTCCATATATGGCTCCGGGCTCCTGCCGGCTGTCTCCACAATCTTTATTCCGGAATCGATAACCGTATTCAAATAGCCGTCAATATCGACAGGGCGAAGAGTGGGCAGCAAGGTTATGTTTACTCCGAATGGTTTGTTGGTAAGCGCTCTGGTCTTTTTGATTTCAGCGGCCAGTTCCGCAGGCGTCGGGAACGTGAAGGCTGTGATTAATCCGAGCCCGCCGGCGTTGGACACTGCGGATACCAGCTCTGCCCGGGAAATCCACATCATTCCGCCCTGGGTGATGGGATACTTGATGCCGAAAAGCTCGGTTATGCGCGTTTTGAACATCGTACTTCCTCCTTCTGGTGTTTGGCGTTGATTATAACATTTAGAGGCTTAGCGCAGCTCATTCTAGCAGGCATAGTTGTTCCCATCTGCCCTTAACCACAGTCGCTCTCTTTGTCCACGAAAGCCGGAGAGCCTTCAAGATAGTCCTCTGTTTCGGTACTTCAGGTGACGGGCTATTTGCCCTTCCATCGAGGCTCCCTTTCTTCAAAGAAAGATACGATGCCTTCCGGGACATCCTCTGTTTTGCATCCCAAC
>CAZLCQ010000073.1:0-4951 GCA_964557995.1 uncultured Dehalococcoidales bacterium | reverse complement strand
CACGTCGCCGAAAGGCCTGCTGCCAAAAATTCACCTCATCAATCTCTGGCTGCTGAAAGAGAAATTCACACCACTCATTATCCGTGACGCCTGTGGAGTCCCACGGGCAAGCCCACCAGAAACACGGCGGGCAAGCCCGTGGCACTACTTAGTTTCGCCGATTCGCTTCGCGAACGGTGGGACTTAATGGCACGACATTCCGACCGTAAACCCGACCACAAAAGCTAGGAACAAAAGCCGTGGCTTTCTGTGGTCGGGGCAAAGCCCTTCATTTCATATTTCCCGAAACGATTTACTAGCTAACAATTGTCAAAAAAAGATTTATCCCGCCTGTCGAAGATGCCGCAGCGCGGTGCCCCGTAGGTAGGAACTATCGTACTGGGGCCTGCCCCGTAGCTCCGGTAGATGGTACTGGGGTGGAATTTTCACCCCGTTGAATGTTTACCCCGCGTGCCCCGTAGGTAGGAACTATCATACTGGGGTGGAATGCGGAGCATATTCCACTGGGGCGCAGCCTATTTAACTGGGATTTGATCCCTTTACTTTTAACACATACTCTTCTTTAGAAGAAGCGGGTTCTATCATTTTCCATAATAACTCTTTCTATTTCTATCTAAACAAATATGATGATATTTTTGACAACAGAAAGAAGACTATGTAAACTACATAGTTATTATTCTATCTAATCCAAATAAAAAACATTGGAGGTGATACCATGAATAAGGTTTTGGTTTTACTATTGAGCTTTCTAGTATTGCTGGCAGTTGCAGCATCAGGATGTAGCAGGCAAGATGAAGTTGGCAAAGGTCCAATAGTCGTCGGGTCAAAGATTGACACCGAGGGAGCGCTGCTATCGCAGATGGTTATCCTTATGCTCAGGGGGAAGGGATTTGAGGTTGTTGACAAATCTCAGTTCGGCCCAACTTCGGTAGTGCGCAAGGCGATTATCAGCGGTGAGATTGATATGTATCCTGAATATACCGGTAACGGTGCCTTCTTTTTTGACGAAGCCGACTCCCCTGTGTGGAAAAGCGCCAAACAGGGGTACGAACGGGTAAAGGAGCTTGATAAGGCACAGAACAACATCGTGTGGCTTACCCCGGCTCCAGCCAACAACACCTGGGCAATCGCCGTACCGAAAACCCTGGCAGATAAAGAAAACCTCGCTTCTTTGGATGACTTCGCCGCCTATGTCAAAAGAGGCGGCTATGTCAAGCTGATTGGCTCCGAGGAGTTTGTCACAAGCCCGGCAGCATTACCAGCCTTTCAGCATGACTATGGCTTCACACTAAAGAAGTCCCAGTTACTGGTAGTATCGAGCGGTGACACGGCGCAGACAGAAAAAGCAGCAGCTCAAGGCACCGACAGCGTCAATGCCGCAATGGCCTATGGCACAGATGGTTCGCTCAGCGCCTTTAACCTGGTTGTTCTTTCTGACCCGAGGGGTGTTCAACCGGTGTATCAACCGGCGCCGATCATCCGCGGTAAGGTTTACGACAAGTATCCTGAAATCGGCACGATACTGGGACCTGTCTTTGAGAGCCTTGGCCTGGTAACCCTCCAGACGCTAAATGGCAAGATTGCCGTTGAGGGGCAGAACGCGGCTGATGTAGCCAGGGACTACCTCGTCAAAAAAGGGTTCGTGAAGTAGCATCAGCCAGGATAATAAAAAAGGTGATGGGTAATGCGGCGAATGATTAGCCCTGACCGCGTAGCGCTTACTGGCACCATTGTGGGTCTCTCTGCGCTGCTCCTCAGCTGGCTGATATTGAAGCCCAACCGTCTGGCGGTTGGCACCAGCCTGAACCTTTGGGAGAGCCTTGGCGGGGGTGCAGCTGTTGCTATAGTCATGTTATGGCTGGTTTGTCTTGTTCTGAGCCTGGGAGAAGTAAAGCGATCACACAGGATAGTGGTGGGTTTCAGCGCTAACCTTGTGCTTATCCTCACCTTCATTCTGGTGGGGCTGGCCAGCAACCGGCTCCTTCAGGGAGAGGCCGCAATAGCCAGAGTATCGCTTGGCACCGGGTTTTGGGTTACCCTAGCTGGGGCATACACAGTGATATTCGCCGCTCGCCGGCATCTGGATGACCGGCGTACCTGGCGGAATCTCGTTTCATGGAGTGGGCTGTCAGTTTTCGCCATTCTTCTCTCTGTCGGGTGGCTGAATAAAGTCTCCGTAATGGAGGAGTTCAGCGGCTATCAGCAGCGCTTTGTGCAGGAGTTGCTCCAGCATATACGCTTATTTGGTATCAGTGGTGCTATAGGTACTGTAATCGGCATTCCGCTGGGCATCTGGGCAACTCGAAACAAGTATGCCGAAAGGCCCGTGTTCTTTACTACGAGCATGGTGCAGACCATACCCAGCCTGGCACTTTTCGGCCTTCTAATAGCGCCACTTTCGGCGCTGTCTTTTGCTTTTCCTGTATTGCGGGATATTGGTATCAGGGGTGTTGGTGTAGCCCCGGCTATCATCGCTCTCGCCATTTATTCACTGCTCCCGATAGTACGGAATACCTATGTCGGCATACGGCAGGTAGACCCGGCGGTAATAGATGCCGGATTGGGCATGGGGATGACCCGCTGGCAGGTCTTCTGTAGGGTAGAGGTGCCTCTCGCTGCTCCTCTGGTTTTAGAAGGTGTCAGGACAGCGTTTGTACAAGCGGTGGGGCTTACTACGGTAGCGGCTTTAATTGGCGCTGGCGGGTTGGGCTGGTTTGTTTTCAGGGGAATCGGCCAGGCAGCTCCTGACCTGATTATCCTCGGTGCTATACCCGTAATTATTCTAGCTCTGATAGTGGATGCCATAATGCGGGCGACAGTCAGAATGGGTACGCCTAAAGGGTTGGGTGTGGAAAA
This sequence comes from uncultured Dehalococcoidales bacterium, assembly GCA_964557995.1. Classification (GTDB taxonomy): domain Bacteria; phylum Chloroflexota; class Dehalococcoidia; order GIF9; family AB-539-J10; genus RBG-13-51-36. Next base: position 2,095 of record CAZLCQ010000073.1, on the reverse strand, counting down.
CCGATGATACGCCTAAAGCAATTAACCAGACGCTATGAAGAGACCATAGCCGTGAATGGGCTTTCCCTCGAAATCGGCAAGGGACAAGTCTGTGTGCTCATCGGGCGATCGGGTTGTGGAAAGACGACAACCCTGCGTATGATAAACCGTCTCATCGAGCCGACGTCCGGGCAGATTTTCATCGATGGACGTGACACGGCCAGCATTGATGCGGAGAAATTGCGACTGTCAATCGGCTATGCCATTCAGAGTGTTGGCCTGTTTCCACACATGACCGTGTTTGGCAACATCGCAGTGGTTCCGCAACTCCTCCACTGGGAGAAAAAACGTATCACGAGACGTGTTGAAGAGCTGCTGGAACTTGTCGGCCTTAAACCAGCCGAGTATGCTGGGAAATACCCAAATACACTCTCCGGCGGGGAAGCGCAGCGTATCGGGGTGGCTCGTGCCCTGGCTGCAGACCCGCCCATCATGCTAATGGACGAACCCTTTGGTGCGGTCGATCCTCTCACTCGCGAGAGATTGCAGGCCCAGTTCATCCATATTCAACAAGAAGTGAAAAAGACTATCGTCCTGGTAACGCATGACCTCGACGAGGCCATTCGCCTGGCTGACCGCATTGCTATCATGGAGTCGGGTAGGTTGGTGCAATATGACTCACCGGAGGTGATGCTTTCCAGTCCAAGAAACAAGTTTGTCCGCGATTTTGTCGGTGCTGACCGCGCCCTAAAGCGCCTTTCTCGAATCGGAATCAAGAAATTCATCAAACCAGCGGCCGCTGTGAACGTCAACATGCCAGTAAAACAGGTAATAGCCTCTGCCGGAAATTACCGCTGGCTATGGGTGATAGATGACAACCAGCGGCTCATTGGCTGGGTTGATAAAAGCACTCTGGCTCAGTCCGCTTCCATTAAAGAAGCCATGGACGAAGGAGACACCGTTGAAATCGCCCTATCGGACAGCGCTACCCTCAGGGAAGCTCTGTCACGTATGCTGGAACTCGGGTTCAAGTATATTCCCGTAATTGATGACGGGCAACGACTTGTCGGCGAAGTGGCACTGGGAGACATCGAGGCGGCGACAACAGAGGAGGAAGACATACAGTGAACCGTCAAAGGGCCAGACGGTGGATTTTGCTTGGCGTGGCGCTGGGAGCTTTCTTGGTTCTTATTGCCAACACCGGGTGGTGGGAGACAGTCCTCCGTTCACTCTTTCCCGGGGAGACAACAGTAATACACCCGCGTGCCAGCTTGCCTGTTCTTGTCTGGGAGCACATCCAGCTGGTCGCCATATCCAGCTGCATTACTATTATCATTGGCATTCCATTAGGGATATGGGTAACTCGGCCTAGCGGCCGAGACTTCTTGCCGATAGTCACTGATATCACTTCCTTCGGCCAGACTTTCCCGCCGGTAGCTGTTCTGGCCCTGACTGTACCTGTCCTCGGTTTCGGTCTGATGCCCACCATAGTTGCCCTTTTTCTCTATGGCCTTCTTCCCGTTGTCCGCAATACCATTGCTGGCCTGCGCGCGGTCCCCCCCCATCTTCTTGATGCTGCCTATGGCATGGGCATGAGTCGACTGCAGGCATTGTTCAGGGTGGAGCTCCCACTCTCAGCGCAGGTTATTCTGGCCGGGGTACGGATATCGGTCATCATCAATATCGGGACAGCTATGATAGGTGCCGTTATCGGTGCCGGCGGACTGGGCTCGCCCATTATCGCCGGACTGGTGCGGGACAACCTCGCCTTTATCATCGAAGGGTCGCTGCCAGCAGCTTTGCTGGCTATCCTCGCTGACCAGTTTCTGGCTAATTTAGAAAGTAGTTTCGTCTATATCAGCGACAAAGTTTAGCCAGATGAAAGGCACTGACCCCCTTTCTTTTCCGTGACGCCCACAAAACCCTTTATTTACTAACTCATGGGATGTTAAGTGCTTTCCGTATCAATGCTACTTTCATGGAGTTATTGAGTTATTTAAGAGAGTCCCTCTTCAAAGCTCTCGCAGGGTCTTCCAGATCAATTCTTTGCCGGATGGACCACGGATTTTCTCTTACGGGTTCATTTCGTATTCGCCGTTGAGGGCAAACACGTACT
>CAZLCQ010000072.1:0-4980 GCA_964557995.1 uncultured Dehalococcoidales bacterium | reverse complement strand
TGGTGGACAATTGATAACCTCATCTCCCGGTTCGAGGAACAGCCTGAGGATGAGGGCAATAAGGTCATCGCTGCCCGTGCCACAGACAATGTGCTGGCGTCCCAGCCCGGCATATTCTTCCAAAGCCTTCCGTAGCTCTCTCTGCTCCGGATCGGGGTAATTATGATAATAGGGATAGGCAGCCAGGGCTTGATAGACTTTGGGAGAGCAGCCATAGGGATTCTCGTTGCCATCGAGCTTCACTATTCTGCCCGCTGGCATCTCGGATCGTCGGCTCAAGACTTCTGTCGGCTCGATAGGGCTGTAGCTTCTCATGTTTATTAGGTCGGGCCTGATCAGCTTCTCTATGTCCATCTCAACTTCGTACTCTCACGCTCTCTTCGAAGGAGATCTTCGAGATTGCCTCGCTTTGCTCGCAACGACACGGAGGGCTGCAGCTTGGGCGTGGCCATCAAGCCCCTCGGCTTTGGCTATCTCTACAGCAGGCTGGCCCAGTTCTCGCGTGGCAGGCTTATCCAAAGCGATAACGTTGGTGACCTTCAAGAAGTCCGCGACGCCCAGAGGAGAACCGAAACGAGCACTGCCTCCGGTTGGCAAGACATGGCTGGGACCAGCAACATAATCGCCGAGGACAACAGCTGAATTCTCGCCTATGAAAATACAGCCGGCATTGCGCACTTTGCGGGCCAGAGTCGAGGCGTTGGATGCCATAATGGAGAGGTGCTCAGGAGCGAACAGGTTAGCCAACTCTACAGCCTGAGCCATGTCGTCAACAAGCACTAGCATTCCTGCATCAATGGCTTTCTTGATAGATGAGCGCCGCCTCAATTTTCGCATTTGCATCTCGATTTCCTGGTCTAGTCGCCTAGCCAGGTCGGCCGAGGTGGTGATTAAGACTACTGAAGCCAAGGGGTCATGTTCAGCCTGTGCCAGGAGGTCCGCAGCACAAAGGGCAAGTTTGGCTTTATCGTCGGCGATAATTACTATCTCGCTGGGACCTTCAAGACCATCAATATCCACCATGCCATAAACCATTTTCTTGGCCAGGGTCACGAAAATATTCCCGGGACCGCAAATCTTATCCACTCTGGGTATTGATTCGGTGCCAAAAGCCAGTCCGGCAATTGCCTGAGCACCGCCAACCTTGAAAATGCGGTTGACCTTAGCAATATCGGCGGCGACCAGAGTTGGGGCAGGAATTCTTCCATCCTTGCCAGGCGGCGAGACCATAATGATTTCTTTAACACCAGCTACCTTGGCAGGTATGGCCATCATCAGAACCGTAGACGGGTAGGCAGCACGGCCGCCAGGCACATACAAGCCAACCCTCTGTAAGGGCAGAATCTGTTGCCCTAGGTGCCTGTCGATACGAATTAGACCAGTCTCATGTTCACAGGCAGCATGAAAGTCTCGTATTCGGCCGGCTGCGAACTCGAGAGCGGACATCACCTCCTTATCCATTACGCTATAAGCGGCGATGATCTCCCGTCTATCTACTTCCAGGGAGTCCAGTAGCACTCCATCCAGTTTCTCGGTGTAATCAAAGAGGGCTTTGTCACCTTCATCCCGGACACCGCCGATAATACAGTCAACCGCTTTCTGAACCGACAGAAAGACTTGCTTTGTTTGCGGTGCCAGCCCTTGTGAGGCTGCAAAAGGTTCCCAGAAGTTTTCCCTGGCCAGTAATTGCCTTGCTTTATTGAAACCTTTGACTCTTCTCATGATAGCCCCGCTCGCAGTTTTTGCGTCAGAAACTTGATCTTCTCTCTTCTACGGGAAGACGCCAGACTATTCTTATTGGCAATCAGGCAAGCCGAGGACTGGAAAAGCACATCAAGGACTTTTAGTTTGTGCTGCTTAAGAGTCTTGCCTGTCTGAGTGTTATCAATAAGCATGTCGGCATCGTCGGGCAAGAAAGCCTCGCTCGCCCCCCAGGTTGGAATCAGTTTGTATGGGTGAATGCGATTGTCACGGATGTACCTGTCAGCAACGCTTATATATTCCGAGGCCACTTTTGGAGGAGCAAAGTTGCCGCTCTGAACAAGCAACCTCAAGTCATCAATACTATCCGCGGGCATGTCCTGGCTCGCGGCAGCGACGACTTTGACGGTCCCAAATCCAAGAGCGAGCAGCTTCTTCACCGGGCTTGATGGAAAGCGATAGAGGTGTTCTCGCAGCCAATCCTCACCGGTTATGGCCAGGTCGAAATTGCCGTTCGCCACCTGCAGAGGCATATCCTGGGGCCTGATTACTTTGATGCCCAGCCAATCTAAATCAGCAGAAGGGCGGCGATTCACCGGCTCTTCAGAATATCCCCGAAGTGCCAGCCCGGCTTGCTTCAAAAACCTCGCAGTAGGTCCTTGCTGGTGTCCATCGGGCAAAGCCAGATTGATTTCCTTTGCCTGCCAGGAGGGACAAGTGATCTTCAGTTCATCACCGATAGCAAGCTCCTGCTCTGTTGATGTCTGAGACTCGGTGCCAAGCTTGGAGTCAAAACACATCAATATCTGGCTCAAATCCTTGTTCTCCAGGCTTTCCCGATTAGCTACTAGAAAGGCCGAAACAGGGAGCAACCTCTCGAGGGAGACTAACCCTTGCTCTGCTATATGCGCATTGCTCCTTCTCCAAAGCACTGCCAGGTCCGCATTTTCCGGGGGATAAACCTCGGCAGCCCCCCACACCGGAAAGACCCTGAACCTTCTCATCCTGAGATTCAAGGCAAAGGCTTCAGCGAGATTAGGATACTCGCTTACCATACGACAATCACTTCTCCGGGCTGATAGCTCATCGAGGCTGGTTATCCCACTTTGAGCACTGGCAACTACATGAATTTCGCCTTCGCCATACTTCAGGCTCGCTATCTTTACCAGAGCCCCGGCCGGATATTTCACCAGATACTCCTCAATCCAATCCGAACCACAAATACCGAGGTCGTAGTTCCCGACGGCTACCTGTATGGGAATATCCTTTTCCTGAAGTATTTTAGCGGCAAGGCTGGGAAACCTAGTCGAGTGAAGCCGATATTGTTTTGTCTTGGCGCTATAACCTTCGAATCCCAGGTCTACCTCATCAAGTAAGCTAGCTGTCGGCGATAGAAACCTGCCTTTAGGGAGCGCAAATTTGATGTGACCGTCTCGGTAGTCCTTCATCCTTCTCCTACAACTTCGAGAATCTCTGCCACGGAAGCTACCTCTCGTCGCCGCTTCTGTATGCAATCCTTGAGCACGAACCGAGAAGGCTTCTTAGGCGAGACCAAGATAACCCACCGGAGACTAGATTCTTCTCGATCTGTGAAGTCAATCTCGGCTGGGTATCCACCGTGACGAAGCGATTCTGCCACAGCAAAGCACCTCTTTACTGTTTCCGGTGAAAATCCCCTACCTCTAACCGAGATCCCAGATTTGCCCTTCTTCTCTTTCTCCAGTGGCAGTAGTTGCATCATAGGATCCACATATAGAGCGAATCCGCAGGCAGGGATATCCCCCCCGTTCATAAGAGGCACAAGTTTATCGTATCTTCCCCCGCCCCCTATCTTTTCCCCAGCAGCCATGAACTGAAAACAGATTCCAGTATAGTACTCGAAACCATGCATTGCTGCGATATCGATTTCATAGCTGAAACCCAGGTTATCCAGCAATGAGGTAACGCTCAGGAAGTCCTCGAGGCTGGACTTGAAGTCCGGCGAAGCTTTCGGAAATGAAGCTCTTATATTGCGTAGAAAGCTGCTTGATTTCCCCTTAAGGCGCAATAACGCAGCCATAAGCCGTTCGACTTCGGGGTTAGCGGATCTTGCCTTGGTTAGCCCCTCCCGATGCCCTTCCAAAATGCGGTCTGTTATCTTGGCTTCCTCCGCGGGGCTGAGCCTAAACTCCTTGAGCAGCGCCCTGACCAGCCCGGCGTGAGACAGTTGCAGCTTGCCATTCCTGATGCCAAGCTTGCGGATGACTTCTTCAGCAAGTAGAATCATCTCCGCATCCGGAGTGAATTTGGTCCCACCGAAAAACTCCGCGCCGCATTGCCATCGTTCCCTGTTCTTCTTGCCAGTTCCCTCAAAAGTGAAGATATTGGTCACATAGAAAAGCCTGACCAATTCCTCTCCACCCGGACTGTCTATGTAGAGCCTGGCTACAGGAATAGTGCCGTCGGGCCTCAGGACAACCCGCTCACCGCTCCAGCCATCCCAATCGAGAAAGGAATATACCTTCCCTAACATGCTCGGAGTAAGTGTTCCCGTAGCTGTAAACAAATGGAGATACTCCAGGGTTGGTGTCCTCACTTCCCGGTAGCCCCAGCTGCAACAACAACTCCGGAAGACATCTTCAATACGGCGAAAGCGGGACATGTCCCCGGGGAGCAAGTCTTGCATTCCCTTGCATTTCTGGTTCTTCATACTTGGGGTATTCTACACCAAGCTGTTCGCAGCTTCAACGATGAATCCCAAGCTTTTTTGTCGCTTTTGATTACTTAGTTTATAATTAGCACCGGGATAATGTGAGATGTTTAGAACTGGACTCAGGGTTTTCTTCATTGCGTGGCTTGTAATGCCCCTGGTTGCCGGTTTAGGAGGCGGCCTGCTGGCCGCCGCCGGCCCTACCAGTGTGGAGGTCCTTACGGTTGATGGCACCATTGTGCCCGTGATAGCTGACTATATCGACCGGGGCATCGGGCAGGCGGAGGAGAATGGCGCTAGTGTCTGCATAATTGAGCTGGACACCCCCGGCGGGCTTCTGGACTCAACCGACAAGATAGTCAAGAGGATTATGAATGCCGACGTGCCCATCGTGGTTTACGTCTCACCCAAAGCTGCCTGGGCTGCCTCAGCGGGAACCTTCATTACTCTATCTGCTCATATAGCGGCGATGACGCCGGGCACGACTATCGGCGCTGCCCATCCTGTAGCTGGTGGAGGAGAGGAAATACCAGAAGACCAGATGAAAAAAATAGTCGAGTTCTCGGCTAAGTGGATGAGGACTATAGCTG
>CAZLCQ010000071.1:0-4989 GCA_964557995.1 uncultured Dehalococcoidales bacterium | reverse complement strand
TCTTCTTCGACGATGTACGCATCCCGAACGAGAACCTGGTAGGGGAAAAGAACAAGGGGTGGTATCAACTGGTGATAGCTCTCGATTTCGAGCGCTCCTCTATTGGCTATGCCGCTGGCAATCAACGCATCATTGAAGAACTGGTCAAGTATGTCAAAGAGACTCCGAGAAACGGACAGGCTCTTGGTAGCGACCCCTTGATCAGGAATGATCTGGCACAGCTAGTAGTGGAAAACGAGGTTGCCCGTATGATGGCACACCGCATCGCCTGGATGTTCAGTAAGGGTCTTCATCCCAGCCATGAATCATCTATGTCGATGGTTTTTGTTAGCGAAGTGATGCGCCGTACAGCCAATGCTGGGATGCGAATTCTGGGGCACTACGGAGAGCTGGACAGGGATTCCAAATGGGCCGTCATGAATGCACGTATAATGCGCATGTGTCTTAGTTCACTTTCGATTGGTGTGGGCGGTGGCTCCAACGAGATTCAGCGCAATATCATAGCTATAAGAGGATTGGGATTGCCCCGGCGGTAAGCCTGTGGGGCACTGATATAAAGGACTTCTGGGAAGACGAAGCAATGGATTTCGCATTTAGTGAACGAGAAGAGGCATTCCGAAAAGAAGTCGAAGACTTCGTAGACAAGGAACTGCCAGCGGACTGGGTCGAGAAGAGTATTTACTGGCCGGCGGGATATGGCACTTTGGCACAATTTGAGGAGCTAAGCCCTCAGATTGAACAATTCACGCGCCGATTGGCTGAGAAAGGCTGGCTGACCATCTCGTGGCCCAAGGAATATGGAGGGGCCGGGCTCAGTTATACAGAACAGGCCATCTTTCACGAGCGAATGAGCTACTACAGAGCTCCTGCTGGTGAAATAGCCGCACGGATTGGTGGCCCCACCATAATGCTCTTTGGCAACGAGGAAATGAAGAAGGAATGGTTACCTAGGATAGCCAAAGGTGAAGTGAGATTCTGGTTGGCCTACAGCGAACCAAATGCCGGCTCTGACCTTTCTTCGATACAAACCAGGGCAATAGAAGATGGTGATGACCTTATCATAAATGGCCAGAAGATTTGGGGCACGGCTGCCCATGTATCGCACTATGCTTGGATGGCTGTCAAGACAGACCCCACAGCCCCGCCACATAAGGGCATATCGTTGGTTATTGTGGATAACACAGCACCAGGTATTACTATCCGTCCACTGATAAACATCTGTGGCTTCCATTCTTTTAACGAAGTGTTCTTCGATAATGTTCGAATCCCTAGAAGAAATCTTGTCGGCGAGATGAACAAAGGCTGGTACTATCTAATGGTAGCCCTTGATTTTGAAAGGCTTGCAATCCCGATAGGCGGTTTCAGACGAACATTCGAAGAGATAGTGCAATATGCCAGGGAGACAAAACACAATGGACAGGCCTTGGGTCAGGAGGCGCTAATACGAAATAGGTTAGCCGACATGGCAATCCAAATCGAGATAGCCTATATGCTTTTTTGGCAAACAGCGTCGATGCTTGATAGAGGTCTGGTCCCGAATATTGAAGCATCGCTGCTGAAACTATTTACCACTGAGCTGAGTGAGAAGCTGGCAAATACTGGGATGCAGGTTATGGGACACTATGGACAACTGGAAGGAACCTCTAGGTGGTCATCTATGTATGGACGAGTCTGTCTGGGCTGCTTAGATTGCATTTCGGCTCTGGTTGGGGCCGGTACTTCTGAAATTCAACGCAATATCATTGCTATGAGAGGTCTTGGATTGCCGGCGAACCAAACGAGTCTCGGTATGTCAGGCAAAACTACAAGGTAGGGGGAACAATATGGATCTTGGTCTGAGCGAAGAGCAGGAAATGCTGAAGAAATCGGCTCGTGACTTTCTGCAAAAAGAATGCCCTAAACGATTAATCAGGCAACTGGATGAGAGTGACGAGGGCTATTCTGTCGAGCTGTGGCGCAGGATGGCAGAACTGGGCTGGATGGGTTTGGTCTTTCCTGAGAAGTATGGGGGCAGTGGGCGCAGCTTCTTGGATTTGGCAATCCTTCTTGAGGAAATGGGATACAACATTGTGCCTGGCCCGTTTTTCTCCACCGTAGTCCTTGGCGGACTCGCCATTCTGGCGGCGGGAAGCGAAGAACAAAAGATGGGATTCTTGCCCAAGATTGCCCGCGGGGAAATGATTCTTGGTCTCGCCTTAACTGAGCCCAGTGCTAGTTATGATGCTGCATCAGTTAGGACCAAAGCCGTAGCTTGTGATGGCGAATATGTCATCAAGGGCACCAAGCTGTTTGTGCTTAATGCCAATGTTGCTGACTATATTCTATGTGTTGCCAGAACGAAAGAGACGAAGGATCCAGAGGACGGCATAACTGTATTTCTTATCGATCCCAGGAACCCTGGGCTCACGTGTACGCTACTCCAGACTCTGGCGCGCGACAAGCAATGCGAGGTCATTTTCGATAATGTGACTGTGTCAGAGAGAAACGTAGTAGGGAAAAGGGACGAAGGGTGGCCAATAGTGAGAGATATTCTCCAGAAAGCTGCGGTTGCCAAGTGTGCTGAGATGGTGGGTGGTGCCCAAGCGGCACTGGACATGGCAGTCAATTATGCCAAGGAGAGGGTGCAGTTCGGCAGGCCAATTGGTAGTTTCCAGGCTATCCAGCATTACTGTGCCGATATGGCTATGGATGTCGGCGGTTCACGGTTTGTTACATACAAAGCGGCCTGGAAGGTAAGCGAAGGCCTTCCCGCTGCCTTAGATGCCGCTATAGCGAAAGCATGGGTAGGCGAGGCTTATGGACGAGTTGCCCTATCAGCACACCAGATATTTGGGGCAATCGGCTTCACCATGGACCATGACATGCACCTGTACTATAGGCAGGCGAAAGCTGCCGAGACATTCTTTGGTGGGGCTGACTTTCACCGTGCTGTCGTGGCTCAAGAATTGGGTCTCTAGTATGAATTCTTTGCCTTGGCGGAAGAGCATCTATGGCTAGTGTAGTGTAATGCCCGATCAATAATGCTGTCTACTTCGACCTCCGCTTGCTCCTTCTTAGAAACCTGTCCATTCTTCTCAGTGCCTCCTCGATATTAGGCAAAGAAGTAGCATAGCAGCAGCGGACAAAACCTTCGCCGGATGGTCCAAACGCGGTGCCTGGGACGACAGCAACCTTTTCTTCCACCAGAAGCTTCTGGGCAAACTCTTCCGAACTTATTCCAGTAGCTTCTATGGACGGAAAGGCGAAGAAAGCACCCTTGGGCTCGAAACAGGGCAGACCAATCTGATTCAGTCGCTTGACCATGAAGCGACGGCGTCTATTGTACTCTTGAACCATCTTTTCGACTTCGCCTTCACCGTTCCTTAATGCCTCGATGGCTGCCATCTGAGTCATCGTCGGGGCACAGAGCAAGGTGTATTGATGTATTTTTGTCAGGGCCTGAATGAAGCAGCGGTCGGCTGCTACGTAACCAATGCGCCAACCGGTCATGGCATGAGATTTAGAGAATCCGCTAATCAGTATCGTACGCTTCTTCATCCCGGGGAGGCTGGGGAAGCAAATATGCTCTACCCCATAGGTTAGACGGGCGTATATTTCATCTGATATTATCGGCAGGTCGTACTCTTTGGACAGCTCAGCAATAGCATCGGCCTCCTTCTTGGACATGACTGCACCCGTGGGATTCGCTGGGTAGCCTATCAAAATAGCCTTTGTCTTCTTTGTGATCCTGGCTTTGATATCGGTGGCCCTGACTGCGAAGTTGTTTCTCTCGTTTGTGGAAACAAGAACAGGCTTGCCCCCAGCTAAGGTGACGTCGGCGGGATAAGCCACATAGCAGGGATCGGGAATTATGACCTCGTCACCGGGATTGATAATCGCTCTCAGAACAAGGTCTAGCGCTTCACTGCTTCCTGCAGTAATGAGAATTTCGTGCTCAGGATGATAGTTAACCCCGTAGTGAAGCTCCAGGTAGCGGGCTAATTCCTGGCGTAGCTCCGGCATGCCGGAATTCGAAGTATACATGGTATAACCTTGTTCCAGAGAGTATATGCCGGCCTCTCTGATATGCCAGGGAGTAACAAAATCGGGCTCACCTATGCCAAGCGAGATAACATCTTCGATGGAGGAAAGCAGGTCGAAGAACTCCCTGATGCCTGATGGCGGAAGCGTAGCCACTTTCTGTGAGATCAAGTTATCCGGGGCTCCGGCTGAAGTGGATCTTGTGTTTGGCATGCTAGGGTGTTACGGGTAAACGTCTATTCGTTTCCTTGGGAAGGCGAAAGGTCTCCCCATATTCCTTGTATCGTTTGAGAAGAAAGTGGGTGACAACACTCTGCACCTGCTCCAGGGGAGCCAGTTTCTCTGCCACGAAACTGGCAATCTCCTGCATCGTCTTTCCTCTCACTAATATGGATAGGTCATAAGTGCCTGATACCAGATATGCAGAATACACTTCGGGAAATTGATAAACACGCTCGGCGATGGCATCGAAGCCGACACCACGTTGTGGCGTTACTCTTACTTCGATTAGGGCCCATACATCTTCTTCTTCTAGCTTGGGCCAGTTTATTATGGCTTTGTATTTCAGGATAGTCCCGTCTTTCTCAGCTTGCTTGATTGCTTTCTTCACCTCGCCTACAGGCTTATCCACCATGGCGGAAATCTGTTCCGGAGTTGCCCGGCCATTCTGTTCCAGGATTTCGAGTATTTCTTTCATGAGTTCTCCTTAAAGCATCAGATCAGCTCGATCGCAGACCATCGGTCGGTTGCTTCATTGTAACATAGTTCGAATAGTCTACCATCGTGAGTCACTACTCTGAACAGTCTTTTGCCCGGTTCCTGCCAGGCTTCTTCTACTGACTCTATGTCCAGCTCGCTTTCCTCCCAGACTAAGGACCGTGGTTCTTCGGCATAGAGGTAACCTGAATAGCATTTCACACTTATTTCCATGGCTTGCCTCCGCCATATCTCGACGTAATTGACATAATA
>CAZLCQ010000070.1:0-5074 GCA_964557995.1 uncultured Dehalococcoidales bacterium | reverse complement strand
TACCTCTGGCAGGGGTCGCGAAACTATGTTGAACTCAACCCGCAAATCGTCCCCACTCACATCTTACGTGTGCGTCGGCGGGTGCGCACGGAGCGAAACTCTGGTTAATATATGTACAGAGGAAAACTATATTTAACTGTTGTGTCATTGACGGGAAACAATCTGGTTGAACAATGAGTGCTAAATCAATAATTTTGGTAGTGGATAGCAACCGCAGTAACCTGGAACTTGTGTCGCAGCAACTCGGACAAGCAGGTTACCAGACACTCACTGCTGCCAGCCTGAAGGAACTTGACCAGGCTATTCAAGGGAAGGAGAAAATCGCACTTTCCCTGATAGACATCTCCGGGTTTGACCGGCATATCTGGGAACGCTGCGAAGATTTGCAGAAGGCCAAGACGCCTTGCATCGTGATCTCACCCCATCGCAGTCCCAATATTCAACGGCACAGCATGAAACACGGGGCCAGCGGGCTGTTGGTTAAGCCACTTGACTTTAAGGATTTACTGGAACATATAAACACAGTGCTTGGTGACTAGGATATGAAGAAACGAAGTCGTACAAAACCATCGCCATTCAGAGATGATCCTCTTTGGTATAAGGACGCTATAGTCTATGAGCTTCACATTCGTGCCTTCTCGGACAGCCAGGGGGATGGTGTGGGTGACTTTTTGGGTCTTACAGAGAAGCTTGATTACCTTGAAGATTTGGGGATTACAGCCCTCTGGTTGCTCCCGTTTTACCCTTCACCCTTGAAGGACGATGGTTATGACATCTCCGACTACACCAGCATCCAACCCGTCTATGGTAACATGCACGATTTTAGGATTTTTATGGATGAAGCACATCAGCGAGGCCTGCGTGTCATCACAGAGCTAGTCGTTAACCACACTTCTGACCAACACCCCTGGTTCCAGCGAGCCCGACGGGCAGCAGCGGGAAGCCGCTGGCGCGACTTTTATGTTTGGAGCGATACGCCAGAAAAGTACCGCGAGGCTCGCATCATTTTTAAGGACACTGAATACTCTAACTGGACATTGGACTATGTAGCCAAGGCATATTACTGGCACCGCTTTTATTCGCACCAGCCTGACCTGAACTATGACAACCCCGCTGTCAGGCGAGCCATCTTGAGGGTTATAGATTTCTGGCTGAGGCTCGGAGTCGATGGACTGCGGATGGATGCGGTGCCTTATCTCTACGAGCGAGAAGGCACCAATTGCGAGAACTTACCTGAAACGCACGCTTTCCTGAAGGAGCTGCGCAAGCACATCGATGGAAAATTCGTGAATCGCATGCTCCTGGCAGAAGCCAACCAGTGGCCAGAGGATGCGGCTGCCTATCTCGGAGATGGGGATGAGTTCCATATGGCTTTTCACTTTCCCCTTATGCCACGTATGTTTATGGCTATCCGCATGGAAGACCGCTTCCCTATTATAGACATTGTCCAGCAGACGCTGGCAATTCCTGAGAACTGTCAGTGGGCTGTTTTTCTCCGCAACCACGATGAACTAACCCTTGAGATGGTCACAGATGAAGAGCGGGATTACATGTACCGGATGTATGCCAGTGACCCTGCTGCCCGGCTCAACCTCGGCATCCGCCGGCGCCTGGCACCACTCTTGAATAATGACCGCAAAAAAATTGAACTGATGAATGGCTTGCTCTTTTCCCTGCCGGGGACGCCGGTGATTTACTACGGTGACGAAATCGGCATGGGGGACAACTTCTATCTAGGCGACCGCAATGGGGTGCGTACCCCGATGCAGTGGAGCCCTGACCGAAACGCAGGATTCTCTAACGCCAACTCCCAGAAACTCTATCTCCCCCCAATTGCCGACCCCGAGTATAACTACGAGTCCATCAATGTAGAGAACCAGCAAAATAATCCCGACTCTCTTCTCTGGTGGATGAAGCGCACCATTGCTCTCAGGAAGCGGTTTAAGGCTTTTGGACGAGGGAGCCTTGAGTTCCTGCAACCGAAAAATCGCAAGGTCCTGGCTTTCCTTCGCCGCTACCAAGATGAGGTCATCCTGGTCGTGGCTAACCTTTCACATGCCGCCCAGCAAACTGAACTTGACCTTGCCGAATTTCAAGGAAGGGTGCCAGTTGAGCTCTTCGGACGGGCGGAGTTCGCTCCCATTACCGATGGTCAATACTATTTCACCCTTGGTCCACATGCTTTCTACTGGTTTTCCCTCGAATCGGAACGCGCTGAGACACTTCGCTTTCGTGCCTTGTCTCAAGAGGCCGTAGTGACCCTTCCCACTCTGGCTGAGACAGAGAAAAAGCTCTTTGTAAAAGAGAATTGGTTTGTCCTGGAAGCAGTTCTGCTGGACTACATAAGGGGCCGTCGATGGTTTCGTGGGAAAGCGCGAGCACCCTGGGCACTGCAGATGCTAGATGTCATACCTATACACTCTCCAGAGTTTGCTGCTAACCTTGTCTTGATTAGAGTGGAATATACTGAAGGAGAGCCGGAGACATATATACTTCCCCTTACCAGCGCCCCTGCCGAGCAGGCAGACCAGATTATGGCTGAGTATCCTCATGCTGTTGTCGCCCGCCTGAAAGCCGGAAAAGGAGATGGTGACAACGAGAGCTTACTCTATGATGCCCTGGTAAACAAGAACTTTTGCAGATTCCTGATAGGAGCCATTGGTCGTCGGAGTCACTTGAAAGGAAAGGCTGGTGAAGTCTTGGCCTCACGAACTCGAGTCTTCCGTGATATCCGCGGACCGGCTGAAGTCTCCCTGGAACCTGTTCCCGTTAAGGTAGAACAGAGTAACACATCTGTGATCTACGGGGCTCGGCTAATCCTCAAACTACTTCGGCGCCTCGAGGAGGGAATTAACCCTGAGCTGGAAATCGGTCGCTTTCTCACAGAAAAAACTGCTTTCCCCCATATTTCGCAGGTAGCTGGTGCCCTCGAGTACCATCGTAAGAAAGGCGAGATAATAACTCTAGCCACCCTTCAGAGCTTCGTGCCTAACGAAGGAGATGCCTGGCAATATACCCTGGACTTCCTCAATCGCTATTTTGAATATGTACTGGCACATCCTACAGTACAGGTACCACCCATTCCTGAAAAACACCTGTTGTCCTTGCTCAAGGAGTCGCCTGCGCTGGCCCAAGAGACCATCGGTCCCTATCTTGTTTCGGCTCAACTTCTAGGAAAACGCACTGCTGAACTCCACGTGGCCCTGGCCTCGGCACCGGATGACCCGGACTTTGCCCCAGAGCCATTCTCTCTTGTCTATCAGAATTCACTCTGCCATGCCATGCGGAGCTTTGCTACTCAGACGTTGCAACTGCTGCGGGAGCGGCTAAAAGAGCTCCCGGAGGACCTCAGGGAAAATGCCCAACAGGTTCTAGACTCGGACAAGAGCATCATGAAACGCTTTGAGTTGATTCGCAATCGAAAAATTTCGGCGGCACGAATACGTTGTCACGGGGACTATCATCTCGGGCAGGTGCTGCATACCGGTAAGGATTTCGTTATCATTGATTTTGAGGGCGAACCGGCACGCTCCTTGAGCGAGCGGCGAATCAAGCGGTCACCCCTAAGGGATGTTGCTGGTATGATACGTTCGTTCCACTACGCTGCCCACAGCGCTCTACTCCGCCAAGCCTCATTGGCACTCAGACCGGAGGACTTGCCCGCACTGGAACATTGGGCACAATTCTGGTATGTCTGGGTGTCATCATCTTTCCTTATGTCCTATTTGAACGGCGTTGAACAAACCCAATTGCTTCCTGATGACCCAGAACAACTGAGGATTCTTCTGGACGCCTATCTCTTAGAAAAGGCTATCTATGAAATTGGCTATGAGCTGAATAATCGTCCAGACTGGTTGAAAGTGTCACTTCAGGGTATATTACAGCTGATGAACGCTAGGGAATGAGCATTGATTGTGGAGATATTCTTTGGGATACTTAAGTAACTACCATAACTGGTCAAGTAAAGCGATTCGAGTAGGATACATTATCCAGAGATGACACAGGGAAAAGGCAGGAGGGAAAGAATGTCCTCGAAGGATAAGATAGATACTCAGTCAGTGCGCTATGATATAAGCATGCTGAGCAATGACGACCTTTTTCTCTTTAATGAAGGGTCGCACTATCGGCTGTATGAAAAGCTTGGGGCTCACCCCCTGACGGTGGATGGAGTGGAAGGGACCTATTTTGCCGTGTGGGCTCCTAATGCCAGGCAAGTCTCTGTCACGGGTGAGTTTAATGGTTGGGATAAGTCGAGCCATCCACTGTGTCCGAAGGGACAATCCGGTATCTGGGAAGGATTCATCCCCGGTGTGGCCAAGGGCACAATCTACAAGTATTACCTCGTCTCTCATAAACGCGGCTATCATGTGGAGAAAGCCGACCCATTTGCCTTCTGTACTGAAACGCCTCCCAAAACAGCCTCTATCACCTGGGACTTGGATTATAGCTGGGGAGACCGGGCGTGGATGGAGAAGCGGCACGCTCGCAATGCCCTAGATGCCCCCATCTCTATCTACGAAATGCATCTGGGCTCCTGGCAGCGGGTGCCTGAGGAGGGGAACCGCTCCCTTAGCTACCGGGAAATGGCTTCCAGGCTGGCTGAGTACCTGAAGCAGCTGGGATTTACCCATGTTGAGTTTCTACCGATAATGGAGCACCCGTTCTATGGCTCCTGGGGCTATCAGTTAGCAGGATACTTTGCGCCGACAAGCCGCTACGGTACCCCCCAGGATTTCATGTACCTCGTTGACTATCTGCACCGGCATGACATAGGTGTCATCCTCGACTGGGTACCTTCTCATTTCCCTAATGATGAACACGGACTGGGGTATTTCGATGGAACGCATCTATACGAGCACGGTGACCCCAGACAGGGCATTCATCCCGACTGGAACAGTTTCATTTTCAACTATGGTCGGGACGAAGTGAGAAGCTTTCTCCTTAGCAACGCGCTGTTCTGGCTGGACAAATACCACGTCGATGGTTTGCGTGTAGATGCAGTGGCCTCCATGCTTTATCTGGATTACGGCCGTAAAGAAGGCGAATGGATACCCAACAAGTATGGGGGGCGGGA
>CAZLCQ010000069.1:0-5087 GCA_964557995.1 uncultured Dehalococcoidales bacterium | reverse complement strand
TTCGTGCCTCACCTGGTGCCCATGACCAGAGGCATACTCAGCACCTGCTATGTCGAACTAGCTGATGGCCACCGGCTGACTGTGAGTAAGCTGAGGCAGTTATATCGGCAATTCTATAAACATGCGCCCTTCGTTCAGGTAACAGCCCAACCTCCCCACACCAAATATGTCTGGGGGACTAACTTCTGCCTCATTTATCCGACTATCGGTTCGAGGACAGGCAGGATAGTAGTCATTAGCTGTCTGGACAATCTCATCAAGGGAGGAGCCGGCCAAGCGGTGCAGAATATGAATCTGATGTTCGAGCTGCCTGAGACGACAGGGCTGGAAGCCCTCGCTACTTACCCTTGAGATGTGCAGGTTATCCCTGTGCCGGACCGTTGCTCTACTGCGACCCCATCTCAGCCACCCTTGTCTCACTGGTCACTCGCGGCTGAACACGACATCCATCACTTCCTTCGGTCTGCCCTAATCAAGAACTCAACGTCGCACGTTCTTCGAACTTCCCCATAGGTTGTATAACTTCCCTGCGTCGTGAAGGTGTTCTGCTATATGACAGAACCGCCATCTACAACCAGAGTATGTCCGGTCACATAGCTGGAAGCATCAGAAGCCAGGAAAACCACAGCCCCCACCATCTCGTCAGATTCGGCTACGCGCCGCAACGGAGTCCTCTCCATGACAGCTTGCTCGATGGCCGGGTTGCTCCAGAGAGCCTCACTGAACCGGGTCTTGGTCAGCCCCGGCGCTATCGCGTTCACCCTGATGTTATACTGAGCCCACTGCTGTGCCATCACTTTCGTTGCCATGATCACCCCAGCCTTACTTATGGAGTAAACCGGCAGAATATCCGGCGTAATCCCGGCTACCGAAGCAACATTGATAATCTTACCTCCACCCTGCTCCTTCATAACCCTGGCTACTGCCTGGCCGAGAAAGAACAGCCCTTTCAAGTTGAGATTCATGATGGAATCCCAGGCACGCTCTTCTATATCTATAGCCGAGTCCATGCTCGGGTTGGTACCGGCGTTGTTCACCAGAATATCAATTCTGCCAAGCTCATCTTTCACCTTCGGCACGAGATTCCTTATCTCTTCTACCCTACCCACATGCGTCGCCACAGCCATTGACCTCCTGCCCAATCCTTTTATCTCTTTAGCCACCTCTTCAAGGTCGGGCAACTTGCGGCTTGTTACAGCCACGTCAGCACCAAATTTGGCCAGCCCCACCGCAATAGCCTTGCCGATACCCCGACTGCCGCCGGTCACCAATGCCACCTTGCCTGATAGAGAAAAAACATCCGGGGAAATAGTCATTACACACCTCCTGAATCAAAAGATCCGCCAGCTTTGATAAAAACCGACGCCAAAGTATATATTACAGATGCGATTACACGCAACCCGAAGCGCCCACCCATGATACCGGGCATCTCAGCCTCTGCTTTGTTCATGTCATACATACGAGTCGGCAAGCTGGAAATAGCTCCGAGCAGTCTCCAAAGCTTTCGCCTTCTCATTCTGTGAAATCAGCGGATCATCAAGCTTGAAGCCTTCCACCTTGCCCCGGACGTAAGCCCTGTAGCATTTGTAGAAGTTGAGGAGTGACAGTAGCCCTTTATCATGACTCACCCCTGCGTAGGTATCAACCAGATGTTGCGAAAGACTAGCCTGTTGATAGCGGTCCAGGTCCATAGCTAGAAAGGCAAGTTCCGAGACTACATCGCAATATCGGAAGCGGTTGTTGAATTCGATGCAGTCGTAAATGCAGATATCATCAGTGAAGCAGACATGAGCGGCATGCAGGTCGCCGTGGCAATCCCTTATTCTGCCTTCTGCTACCCTTTTCTCAAACAGTCCAGCATTGCTTTCGATGAAACCATTGGTATAGCCCCTGATCCGTTCGTATTTCGCTCTGAGAACGGTGAGGCCAACATACTTCTCGGTCTGAACGAAGTTCTCATCGCAGTTCTGGCGTATAACATTTAGTTTGCCAAAGGCAGCAATCTCCTGATTTGTTTCGGCTTTTTGGTGAAAGTTCACCAGCCTTTCCGCCACCCTCGCAACCATTTCTGGAGTCACCTGACCCCGGGGCAAGAGCACATCCATCATGCGGTCTTGTGGCAACTGCCTCATTTTGACAGCATATTCTATGGCCTTGCCCTGTGCCTCCACGCGTAGCTCGCCGTTCTCTTCTACAACAGCTACCACCGTGACATAGGCATCAGGACAGAGGCGTCTGTTTAACTCCAGCTCCTGACGGCAGAAGAAGTGACGTTTCTCCAGCGTGGTGTAGTCAAGATAACCCAGGTTGACCGGCTTTTTGACCTTGTAGACATATTCGCCTGTTAGGTAAATGAGGGACATCTGGGTCTGAACCAGTTCTATCCTCTGTGGTTTGTGGGGATAGGCCCGGGGTTCAAGCAGGGCTTCAACCGCAAATGGCAACGTTGACATTAGACCGCTCGTGAAATCTCAGGGCCTCTCCCATATGGCTGCCATCCCTTGTCCACCACCGATACACATCGTCTCCAACCCAAGATGCAGATCTCTGTGCACCATATCGTAGATGATGGTGACTGCTATTCTCGCCCCCGTGCAGCCAATAGGATGACCCATAGATATGCCGCTGCCGTGAAGGTTGACGTGGTCGGAGTCCCACCCGAGCTCTTTCATACAACCAAGCACCTGAGAGGCAAAGGCTTCGTTAAGCTCGATAACATCCAAATCTTTGTTCTCGAGCCCTGTCTTTTTGAGCACCCTTCTTATCGCTGGCACGGGACCCAACCCCATGTAGTTGGGGTCTGTTCCGCCCGAGGCCCACGCTCTGAGTCTCGCCATAGGCTTGAGACCTAGTTCCTTCGCCTTATCTGCGGACATCAGCACCACCGCAGCCGCAGCATCATTAATTCCGGAAGAGTTGCCGGCAGTGACTGTCCCATCTTTTCGGAATGCCGGAGCAAGCTTGGCCATCTTCTCCATGGAAGTGTCCATGGGACGCTCATCAGTATCAAAAACAAGCGGCTCACCTTTCTTCTGTGGGATAGAAAAGGGCACTATCTCATCCTTGAACAAGCCCTCCGCAATGGCTTTGCGTGCCCGCATATGGCTAAGATATCCTATCTCATCCTGTTGCTGGCGAGTGAAGCCATATCTCTTCGCGATTTCCTCTGCGGTGTTTCCCATATGATAGCCATAGAATATCTCCCATAACCCGTCATAGACCATGAGGTCTATGATCTCTCCCTTGGCTCCGACATCCATGCGGTAGCCCCAACGGGCTTTAGGGAGAAGGTAGGGAGTGCTACTCATACATTCCATGCCGCCTGCAATCACGACGTCCGCTTCGCCCAGTATTATGGCTTCTGCTCCCAGGGTGATAGCTTTTAGACCTGAGGCACAGACTTTGTTCACTGTAAAGGCGGGCGTCTCTTTGGAAACGCCTGCGTAGATGCAAGCCTGGCGAGCTGTGTTTTGCCCTTGCCCTCCTTGAAGGACGTTCCCCATAATTACTTCGTCCACCTGAACAGGCTGCAAGGAAGAATCGTAGTCATAGTGCTTCTTCTCCAACTCTATTATTCCGTCAGACTTTAGTGCATTAGGGCCGTAACTAAGTAATTGCTCACCCGACTTCGGCCTTACACCTGCTCGCTTGAGCGCCTCCTTGATTACGGCAGCGCCCAGCTCGACGACAGGTATTCCCTTCAAAGCACCACCAAAGACCCCAATTGCTGTCCGCGCACCGCTAACTGCAACTACTTCTTTTTGCATGTTTCAGTCTCCTTTCATCACAATTTGCGCCGAGTCAGCCTGACCCCGGTGTCCGAGCCAAGCCAAATCACAATCTGTTGCTTACATATGGGGCTATCAAGGCCTGAATGCCAGAAAAGTCATCGCGCTCTCGCCTTCTCCCCTATGTAAGAACTCTACTTGAAGAGGAGTGCCAATTCCTATGGTCTCAGGCTTGCTCCCATCCACTCCCTCAATCCGAGCAACCACTCTCACTCCCTCCTCCAAGTCTACGACCCCACAAACATAAGGATGCTTCCTGTCGTAACCCTCTTTGATCATGAACGGAGGGCCTATGGCTATGCAAGTGAAAGCAGCCAGTCTACCTTTCCCTTTGATTTCAACCCATTCCATCTCAGAGCCATGACACTTAGTACAAATGGCGCGAGGTGGTAGGAACAGTGTACCGCACTTCCGGCATCTCGATCCCATAAGTTTGTCCTCGCTGAGAAATCGCTCATAAGAGATATCATTGAAGAGCCTTCCTTCCATTTGCCGTCTTTCCTTCTTATCTCCTTTCCAGAATGGTAAGCGTACAGGTACCTCCCGTCCCACCCAGGCTCTGGGCTGCCCCAACTCGCAAATCTTTAATGGGAACCTGCCTAGCTCCAGCTTCACCTCTCAACTGTTTCCAAATCTCAACAAGTTGCCCTGTGCCCGTGGCCCCCACTGGATGGCCCTTGCATTTAAGTCCTCCCGAGGTATTGATTGGCTTTGAGCCATCCAATCTTGTCAGGCCTTCCTCCACTGCCTTATACCCTTCCCCGGGCTTGAAGAACCCCAGGTCCTCCATATGAATGATTTCAGCTACGGAGAAGCAATCATGCACCTCGGCAATCTGAACGTCTTCGGGCTTGAGGCCCGATAGGCCGTAAGCTTCTTGTGCTGCATATCTCGTGGCTTCAAAATAGGTAAGGTCTTCCTTGGCATGCAAGCCTTTGCCACTCCCCTGCCCTACGCCAACAACACATAGCGGGTTATCTGTGAAGTCTCTGGCCAGTTCCTCGGCTACCAACAAGACACAGCTTGCTCCATCGCTTATGGGGCAGCAATCATAGAGATGCATGGGCCAGGCAACCACAGGATTAGTCGTGGGAGCACGGAGGAACTCCTTTTCGTCCCTCCAGGCAGGTATGGGCTCTCCCTTGTTTCTAGCCTTCTCAATTCTCTGATTCATGATATCGCGGATGGAAACGTTAAACTGTGCCTTCGGATTGAGGCGAGCATTATTATGACTCTTTATGGTCACATTCATTAGATGTTCGCGGCTAGCACCATATCTGGCAAAATAAGCAGTGGCCA
>CAZLCQ010000068.1:0-5113 GCA_964557995.1 uncultured Dehalococcoidales bacterium | reverse complement strand
TCGCCGATTTTATCGGTGTCGCAAAGCAGGACAGGCAAACCCTGGTTTATGGCGTTCCGGAAAAAGATGCGCGCTGCCGATATGGCAAGAATAGCGCCGACCCCTGACATCTTGATCACTACGGGAGCATGCTCCCGACTGGAACCAAGACCAAGATTCTTGCCCGCCACCAAGATCGCCTTGTCTTCGCCCGTCGCCGACAAAGCCCTTGCCTTTGAGGAGAATCCAGGGGCGGCATCCTCCAGCACATGTTTGGCAAGTTCCGGCAAGTTACTCCTGAGATGGGCAAACCTCCCGGGAATAATATCATCTGTGGAGATATTATCTCCCAGCTTAACGGCCTTACCTTTAATCACAAAATCCGACATCACATCATCTCTCTGGGATCGGTAATCTCGCCTCTTATAGCTGAAGCGGCGGCAGTGGCCGGGCTAGCCAAGTATATCATAGCTGCAGGATTGCCCATCCTGCCCTTAAAATTACGATTGGCGGTCGAAAGGCAAACCTCGCCATCTCCCAGCACTCCCTGATGAAGACCGAGACAGGCAGCGCAGCCTGGCGGCAAAACAATTGCTCCAGCTTCAACTAAACTCTCGATATAGCCTTTCTCCATGGCCCGAATGAGCACCTGCCTCGAAGCTGGTGCTATAATCAACCTGGTACCGGCATGCCTCGTCTGGCCCCGAAGGATCTCAGCAGCCACAGCCAAATCCTCCAGACGTCCGTTAGTACAAGTCCCAATAAACGCCTGCTGGATTTTGATTCCTTGCATCTGAGCCACCGGGTGGACGTTATCAACAGCGTGGGGAAGCGAAAGCATTGGTTCAAGCTGATCAAGATTCACAGGTATAACCCGTTCGTAATCTGCTCCGGTATCCGCAGATAATGGCTTGTATTTATCGCCCCGGCCATGCGCTTTCAGAAATTCCCGTGTGATCTTATCGGCGGGAAACAGGCCGACCTTGGCCCCCGCCTCCACAGCCATATTGGCGATAGTAAGACGCTCCGAAATAGTCATCTGAGCTACAGCCTTGCCGCCGAATTCCAAAGCTTTGTAATTAGCGCCGTCAGCGCCAATCTGACCAATGAGGTACAGAATCAAGTCCTTGGCATAGACTCCACGAGGGAAGGCGCCATCGAGCTCGAACAGTAAACTCTCCGGCACCCGAAACCAAGTCTTGCCCAGGGCAAACGCCACGGCTACATCGCTGGAACCCATGCCGGTGGCAAAGGCTCCCAAAGCTCCGGCAGTAACAGTGTGAGAGTCCGCGCCCACAATGACATCCCCGGGATTGGCAAGATTCTCCGCGACCAGCTGATGACAAATGCCCTCGCCGACATCGTAGATGGGGCAATCTGTTTCCGCGGCGAACCGGCGCAGCAAGATATGGTCGTTAGACAGCTGCTGAGCGGGGCTGGGGGCGGCATGGTCTAAGAATATTGTCGTCTGTTTTGGCCTGGCCAGGCCTTCAAAACCGCTTTCTTTGAATTGCCTTATGGTCAGGGGTCCAGTAGTGTCCTGAACAAAAGCCAAGTCCACATCAGCGATCACAACATCCCCGGCTTTGGCTTCGCCGTGCGATTTAAGGCTAAGAATCTTCTCGGCCAGTGTTTTGCTCATTCTTAATTGTCTCACTATTTTAATCGCTTCCTTTTGCTATAATCAATAACATGCCCGAACCCAAATTGAGCAATCTGGGTTCAACATCATGTGGCAGCAGCATCTTTCACTGGGGCCGGCGCACCTACATCATGGGAGTGGTAAACGTTTCCCCTGACTCTTTTTCTGGCGATGGAATAGCCGACGCTGAACAAGCTGTAGCCAAGGGAAAGCAGTTAGCCTCTGAAGGAGCAGACATAATTGACGTCGGCGGCGAATCGACACGTCCCGGCTCAACCCCGATCTCCACCGATGAAGAACTAGGCCGCGTAATTCCTGTTGTAGAAAAGCTGGCCAAGGATGTATCGGTGCCCGTAAGTGTAGATACATACAATCTGGAGGTAGCTAGGCAGGCCTTGAATGCGGGAGCCAACGTGATAAATGACATCTGGGGCTTGCAGAAGGAGCCCGCACTGGCTGATTTGGCGGCCGAGAAGGGCGTGCCAATCGTTTTGATGAGCAATCAGCGCGACTCTCACTGCCAGGACATTATGCCGGCAGTTACTTCCGATTTGAAAAGAGCCATCAAGCAAGCGTTAACTGCAGGAGTTCCCTGGGAGTATATAATCATCGACCCGGGCATAGGTTTCGGTAAGACACAGGAGCAAAATCTAGAGATTTTGCAGCGACTTGAGGAACTCCAAATACTGGGCAGGCCTATCCTTCTGGGGAGCTCACGCAAGTCATTTATCGGCTGGGTGCTCGACTTAACTCCTGAGCAGAGGCTGAATAAGGTGGCATTCGTCCCGCCGGGTGACCAGCGACTGGAAGGAACGGCGGCTACCGTAGCCATCAGCATCGCCAAGGGCGTCGATATTGTTCGGGTACACGATGTCAGGGAGATGGCACTCGTGTGCAAGATGAGCGATGCCGTTGTGAGAGGCGTGTAGGCGAATTGACCGTTGCCTATCTTTGTCTGGGTTCAAACCTGGGAAATCGGGAAGAAAACCTTTGCCAGGCTTTGGCGTTGCTTTCTCCCAGAGTGAATGTTGAAAAGATATCGTCAATTTATGAGACCGAGCCGGTAGGCTACAAGGAGCAGCCATTGTTTCTCAATCTGGTCTGCCGCATCGCCACCGATTTGCCTCCTGATGAACTTCTCCATTTTGTCAAAGACATCGAAACCGAGATGGGCAGAATTCCCAGCTTTCCCAATGCACCTCGCATCATAGATGTAGATATGCTTTTCTATGGCAACAAGATTATGGAAACCCAGAACCTAACTATCCCACACCCTCGCTTGAAAGACCGAGCTTTCGTTCTCATAGCGCTAACGGAAATCGCCCCGGACCTGATTCATCCCGAGCTCGGTAAGACCATCGCCCAATTGGCCAATGATGTTAAGGGACGCAAGGGAGTGCGAAAGTACAAAGGAGGATTCCATGTATCAGCTATTTGTAGAAGATCACTTTGATGCTGCCCATTATCTTCCGAACTATCATGGTAAGTGTGAGAAGTTACACGGTCACCGCTTCAAGGTAGTAGCTCGTTTCGAAGCAGACAAGCTCGATGAGACTGGCCTGGCTTATGATTTCGTACAGCTGAAGCAACACCTCAAGGAAGTTCTGGCTCGATTCGACCACACGTGCCTAAATGATGTGGCCCCTCTTAATAAGATTGGGCCCTCCAGCGAGAACATTGCCGCCACTATCTATGATGCGCTCCAGACATGCTTTCTCAAGTCTCCAGTGAAGTTGGCAAGTGTAGAAGTCTGGGAATCGCCCACGACAGGCGTGGCATATACACCGTAAAGAACCTGATTCGTATGCGGGCACATTTGAGCGAGGCTGCCGTGTAAGACGCAGCACTTCCGCAGAATGATCTTGAGTTAGCCTTGCTGTTCCGGCGGCAATAAGTTGGGAATCGTATCCACAATCGGGTAAGAATAGTTGCACTTAGAACAATAGAGAGACCCCGTGACTATTTCTTCCCCTTTTTCCTCGTCTACCCTAAGCTCCAAATCCCCTTTGCATACGGGACAGGCCAAAATCTGCATCAGTTCCCTTTTCATTTCAGAGTCCCAATTATAGCATACCAGCTAGCCCAATAGCCTCTCCTTGTCATTCTGAGTGAAGCAACGGACCTCAGAGATTCTTGGTCTCTCCGATGTCAGGGGAACTCTTCAGAGCGACCGCCTTAAACGCTTTTTGTCACACGAACCGGGAAATCAAGACAGGAAGGTGCTATAATGTGCGGCAGGAGAACAAATGACAATCCAGATCAAGAAGACTTACAGGGGCGTGAGTCCCGGGATGCTCTACGATGAGGTAAGGGACTTGCTGCAGAAACAAGGGGTCATAGTTGTTGAGACTGAGTCGCAAACATATGGCCTTCCCAGTGGCGACACTCAATCACGCACCACGCTGGCACTAAAGACATCGGCCGAGCAAGAGAAAGGCCAGAAGGAATTCGGCGGCGTACGTATTCTGGGATCACCTCAAGGGGACACGAAAATGCTCCTCGATATGGATGAGACGCTCTTCCCTCAAGAGAAACTCTCCGCCTTCCAAGCAGACCTTGATTTTATCCTCGGCTCCTACGAAATCAAGTGGTAAACGACCAGCTTTCGGACCAGAGCCAGCTTGTCAGGGAAACCAAACAGGAACGAAGAGACAGGCGGCGGGCCAAGGAAAAGACAAAGGTGCTCCAGCATGGCAAAAGCCTGGCCAGGGTGTATAAGGACGCTGTATCCAAGAGAGCCAGGACCACGAAATCTCACAAGCAGTCAAGCTGAAGTCTGGTAGCCGTTATGATAAGAAGGTTCCTTCTCAGAGGTCCAATCATAGTCTTCATTTGTCTGGCAATTGGCTTCGCCATAGTCTACGGGGGCGGCTGGCTGCTCCAGCAATTCGGCTGCTCAGGACCTTGATTCTTCTGATTCTGGCTAGATTTGAGATGACAAAAACGTCATTGTCTTTGGTCAACTCGGCGTCTTGAGCAGACTGCCGAGCACTGTTCACATTCATCGTCGCATGGCTCACAATGAATGGTCACACTGGCTTCGCGAAGTTTACTTTCTATTTCGCTTTCGATCTGGTCGCATATCTGATGAGCCCGCTCCAGACTAGTGTCCCCGGCCATCACCAAATGAAGGTCTATATAGCTCTGGCTTCCAGCCCGACGTGTCCGTAGTGCGTGAAAGCCGGACACCTCGCTGCTGTGTTTCCTTAAACAGTCTTCGATAACTGCCTCTTGTAAAGGAGGTAGCTTTTCATCAAGCAATCCGGATATCGGCTTGCGGATGGTATCAACAGCTGCTTTCAGGATGTAGATAGCAACTCCAATAGCAATAGCAGAGTCAATCATATTGATCCCGGTGAATCGCACTATTGCCAGTCCCACCAATACGGCTGAGGCGGAGTAGACATCAGTGGCAATATTGCGGGCATTAGACTCCAGGGCTACCGAGTTTGTGCGCCGGGCAACTCTTGATAGATGGCGAGACAGGAAGAT
>CAZLCQ010000067.1:0-5187 GCA_964557995.1 uncultured Dehalococcoidales bacterium | reverse complement strand
TAGTTGTTTTCACGGACATAACCGAAGGAACCCATGAGCTCCATCCCTCTCAGGACTAACTCTGATACCCTCCTGGTAGTAAATACATGTACCGCGTGTCCTTTGGCTGCCATACTTACCGAATCCCAGGGGCCATAGATCTCCCGATGGTCAAACTGATACGCCAGTTCCAAGAAGGCGGCCCTGCCCACAGTTATCACCGATGCCATCTCGCCCAGTATGGCAGCCGATGAAAGATGCTGGTTGAGTGGTTTGCCGCCCACTACCCTTTGTCCCGTGTAGTCGAGAAGGACATCGAATGCCCCCTGTAGAATACCTGTAGCATGCCCCGAGTTCATGGCCATAGGAGCAGCCAGTATTTCTTGAAAGATAGCCCAGGCTTCAGGCCCCTGCAGTCCCCACTCCTTGGGCACCCGCACGTCATCAAAATAGGTAGAGGTGTTACGGTCACCCTGCATACCGCATTTGACCTCAAACTTGCCGTGGGAAACGCCGGGCCAGGGTTCGGGAACATAAATCAGTGCAAGACCGTCTTTCCCCATACGCGGGTCCATGTTACAGACTACACAATTGAGGTCGGCTATGCCGCTATTAGATGCCCAAAACTTGTTTCCATTTATTACCCACTCGTTACCTTCAAGCTTGGCCCTCACCCCTATCGTTCTGGCCTCGTTGAGGGTATTCTCAATATCAACCGCCGATTCGACCTCGCTGAAGTTCATGCAGGCAACGGCTAACTCCTTGCCGGTGAACTTGGGGGCAAACTTATCAAGCACCGCTTTCGCCCAGGCCTTTGCCTGCGCAGAAAAGGGGCCGATATAGGCTGTAAAAGCCGGTTGCCAACCCCAGTCGGTGCAGGCACTATGCATACTTATCCCGTAGTCACCTCGCCCTAGCTGCTCCTGCTTCAGAGCAGCGCCAACAACGGTACCTTTCTCCGCAGTGCCGCCATACTCCTCCGGTATCATGCTTTTCTGAGAACCAAGGTCTACCTGTAATTTCTTCAGGATGGGAGTGATTATTTTTTCATGGGTTACATCATCGTCAATCTTGTCACGAACCGGCATAATTTCCTTGTCGGTAAAATCAGCAAACACCTGCTGGAGCATCCGTTGCTCTTCATTAACAAAACACTCCGGGTATTGTAGCTTGTACCACTGACTGGTCTGATTCATCTCTTATCCCTCCTTTGATGGCATGCTTCTTGTAAGATTTTGCGCTTCGATACTAGATTTCTCCAGTTAGCGATGCTCTAATACATGATTACTCCTTTCCTAATCGTTTTTTAGCTCTCTATTGCTGCATAGTACGGTCACCTGTGCGGAAGAACCTATTATCCGACCGCCGCCGGTATGAGCTAAAATGCTGCCTCTCCAGGCAGGCTTGTCAGCCTATCCCTTAATCACAGCATACGTTCGAATTATATCACTCGTTAATCCAGCGGAGGCTGTGGAGGCTTGGTCTGGTAGCTAGCTACCAATTTCCTGCCTCAAGGCGTCCACGATTCTCCTGGCCTTTTTCTTATGTTCCTCTCGGCCTATGGTGAAGGAATGCGGGACCCATTTCATGTCATGCAAATTCTTCACGATACTGGGAAGCAGACCCCGGGGGATGGATACAAGCAGCACGCCTTCGGGGAATAGCCTTCTTGATTTCATGCCGAAACTAAAGCATGGCATCATAAAATTCAATTCACCGCTTACGTATGGATAAATATACAGCCAGGCGCAGGCCGCCACCGGTGTCCCCTTGGCGGACCACATATTCCCCGTCGTATAGCTGTTTGCTCTCAATATGATTTCTGCCTGGCTCGGGTCGGCGGTGACAATCAGTACGTCCGGCTCGAATGACAGTTTGTCCAGCGGAGAGAAAGCGACATAGCTAGCAGTATCCTTAGCCAGCTTCGGAAGGAATCGATAGATCCCTCTGTTGGCACGCGCATTCTTGAAGATCTCTAACTCAGGTCCCACTCGTCCGCTCTCAAAAACCCGGTCGCTATCCACCATGCCCAATATCAGCGGTCCTACGCACGTAAAATTCTTTTTGGTTACATAAAAAGTGTTGCCATTTTGCGCTTCTACAAGCATCTCACAAAAGTCCAGAATCTTGTCTAGCCTTTTCATTCCATCTGGTTTTGTACGTAAGAACTTAACACCTACGGGTTTCCTCTCGAATTTGAACCTGTTAAATATGGATAAGTCCCGCTGTATTGAACTCATAGCGACCTCCCTTGTGGTTTGATGATATACCTGCGTGTCATTCAGTGCACTATATGGTGACCACAATTAACAACAAGCGTGTGCCCGGTTATTCCGCTAGACTCGTCTGAAGCCAAAAACACTGCAGCGCCAGCTACCTCAGCTTCTTCAGTCGGTCTCTGGAGGGAGTAGTCTACAGTAATCTTGCTCATTAACTCCTCAAAAGGAACACCCGTAGCCTTGGACCTGCCCATTACCACATTAACAAGACGTTCTCCTCTAACCGCAGCAGGGCTAACGCAGTTGACACGGATACCGTATTCTCCTACCTCGACCGCCAGCGTTTCGGTCAGTCCAATGATCCCCCACTTAGAAACACAGTAAGGACTTCTCATAGGATACCCAAACCTCCCAGCGTCGCTAGCTATGTTTACTATATTGCCCTTTTTGCGCGGAATCATGTGTTTAAGCACCTCCCTGGCACACAGCATGCTCCCCGTTAGATTGATGGCCAGCACCTCATTCCAATCCTGCAGTCTGAGGTCAACGACGTTGACAGTAGGTCCACCAATGCCGCTATTATTAACCAGAATATCGACCTTGCCGTAGTCATTGATAGCTTCGGCTACCAGCCGTTGCACTTGCTTTTCATCAGAAACGTCGGTTTGTATGGCTTCTGCCCTGCCTCCGCCTGATTTGATCTCTTCAATAGTGTCATCTAGCCTGGAGGTGGTCCGAGCGGCTATCACCACTGTTGCCCCCTCGGAAGCAAACGCCGTCGAGATAGCCTTGCCGATACCTCTCCCACCGCCGGTGACGATAGCTACTTCATCTTTTAGTCGCATGTAGCGTACCCTCCCTTGAGCGTTAAGCTGATGTCTATACCGTTCTTATATCGCAAAGTCGCGGTCTCCCAGCAGGTTGCAGAACAGACATATAGCCGCACCTTAGTGGCACACACACGATGTGCAGCGTCCCTTCCGCTGTATCTTCGCCAATTTGCTTCTCTAATCGAGGTCAATGACTGTACCAATCGGGGTATATCTGTGTGAGAAACGCAGAGGGGTCGCACAGAGGTCCAAGATACATTACGGGATATCCAATCCTTCTTTCTCGAAGGGCCTGCAGTCCATCGACCGCCTTGGCCATCATTCCCGGTGGCAGCGCCATGACCATTTCATCTTCGGTAACGGTGCCGAACGCCCTCTCTCCCATGCAGGGAATAGCCAAGGCAGGCTTGCCCGTAGTATAGCACTGAGCCAGACTATCGGCACAGGCTCCCTCGCCGATGAAGAAAAACTGAAAGCGTTCGTAGTCCTTAAACTGGAGCGCGTTCATCAGCAGCATCATCTGCGCGGGATTACCGTAGATCAAGATAACATCCGGGGCAAACTTCACCGAACCTAGCGGGGCGACCACAATGGCCTCTCCGGGTGGGACCAGCGGATATGCCGCCATCTGCTTTCCGGCTTCTTCCACGTTGGCGAACCAGCTGGAGGCGAAGGCCTTCGCCTCCCAGGCAACCTGCTTTCTAGTAGTAGCTGCCAGACCACTGATTCGAGCACAGCGCTCACCGACATTGTCTCTCGTCAATCCAACAGTCATGCCTCCCATTCGAGCCAGCGCTGGTGCCTGGCAAAAGGTAGCTTTTCGATCGAGTCGCATCACGTTCGGTATTTTGTCCAGTTCTTTGACTTTCTCCAGTCTCTTGTAGGCAACGGGGCTTGTTTTGAGACGAAGCAAACGCTGCATCTGCTCCGTAAGCTTTGCCCAGTCAGTCGCGGCGGCTTCTTTTTTCTTCACTGATTTCCTCCCTTATTTCATTCGTTGTTTGGCAAAAGAATGATAGGCAGCTGGTATGTGGTTGTCAACATCGCGTGCTCGGCCTTACTCGTTTCCTTAGGCTACTCCGTTTCTAATGCCCTGTGCTACGTGCAATACTATTTTCATGTAACGTATCCAGACCGACTTGTTCAGTGACACATCGTTTCTGTGATTGTGACGAACGGCAGTGACGGCGCAACCTCTGATACTGGGGAAAGCTTTCGATTCTGCTCTCGGATTGATCGGAGGTCGTCAGGCCCAAATGCCGAGTGAAAAAGATACCGTAATTGCTAGGGCTTGTACTCGGGGGCTCTACGGTAAGGGGATTTGTAGTCCGGGTCCTTCAGATACGGGCACGTATCACCGCATTTCTCTTTATTAGCGCACTTGATAACGTAGGATCCGTCGTCATACTTCACAATATAGGCATTAACATGATAGATCGGGCAGCTTATGCGACGCCTTTCAACTACGCCTGCCATGCTTGGTCATGTCTCCTTGAGAAGCGTTCTTAGTTTATCTTCACGACCCTTTCTTTTCTTGGCTACTATCAGAAAAGTCCTGGGCACATCTGCCATAAACGCTTCTGATTGTTCGGCAGCATCAGTGTAAAACGAGAGCAGCTTCCGCTCCATATCAATCGCCTGATTCAAGGCGTCAGCAAAGCTAGGTTCCTTCGCGGGTTCAGTCTTGAACGCATATTTGTCGGCTTCTACACTAAAGGCAAAACACCCCTCAAGGGCATCCGTGATAACGCCGTAGTATGCCCTTTGAACCAACGTTACATAGTTGTTGTTCTCTTTGGAAAAGGTGAGAAGCATCTCTTTCGCCTTGGGATATGTTTCTGCCATCTTTTCATAAAAGGCAGCAGAATCCGCTTCGAGCTGCTTGGCAAAACTGATGACCGAGGCGCTTGTATTTAACCGCATTTCACATTTCCTCCGTTACTGGGGCCACCTTTCAATTACCACCTTGCTTTCCGTGAAGAAGCGGACGGCTTCCTTACCCTGAGTGTGTAAGATTCCGAAGAATGAGTCCGGCATCCCGCTGAAGGGGAAAAATGCCATGGGTGCCACTATACCGACGTTGATACCAACGTTCCCGCTTTTTACTCTATACTTGAATTCTCGAGCAGTTCTTCCATTCGAGGTAAAAATAGCATCTG
>CAZLCQ010000066.1:3556-5209 GCA_964557995.1 uncultured Dehalococcoidales bacterium | reverse complement strand
GGAACTGCTGCGCGAGGCCATCCAATTCGGCGCGGTGCTCAAATAGAGAGCAGGCATAGCGTTGCCGCTGGAGCAGGTTTGGTTGTTCGCGAATGGCACGCAGGAACGGCGACTGACAAGCGGCAATTAGGCCCCCGTGACGGATGTTTTCGCGAGCAATAGATACAAACGGACAGGGTTCAATATCGCCCTGGGAGTTTATGTGAAGGGATATCCGTCCCGCCGCCGAGCAGCGATTCTCCTTGCCATATTCATCGTCAGGGAAGTGGCTAAGGACAATCGGTTTGGAGCGCCTGAATTCGAGAATACGCTCGCGGAAGGAAGCTCGCGTGGCTTCGTCCAGGACCCAGTCGGGGTTCGGGTTTGGACCACAGGGTACGTACTCAGTGAAGAACCCAACTGCGCAGCCAACGGCTACCATCTGATCAATGAACGCTTCAGTTGCCAGTTGAGCGGTGTTGGCAGCCGTATTTGTGGCAACAAAGCCAAACAAGGCTTGGGCTTTGCGAAGGTGGTCAAAGGCACGCAGGGCAGTCTCGTGGGCACCGGGGTGGCGGCGCTCGTCAGTGTCGGCGGAAGATCCCTCGATGCTTACCATGGGAATGGCATTTCCACTCCGGGCGATGCGACGGGCCATGTCTGACGTCGTGAGCGACCCATTGGTGATAATGAAGAAGAGGAGCCGACGGTGTCGAGCTATTAGGTCCAGTGTATCGCTCCGCAAGAACGGCTCTCCACCGGTCAAGACGATGGAATGAACGCCCAATTCTTCCGCTTCGGAGAAGAGCGCATCGAGCTCACCTGTCGAAAGCTCATCGTTTGTGGGTCGGCCCCGTGAGTAGCAGCCTTTGCAGTTGTAGTTGCACTGCATCGTCGGACTGACGGCAAGAACTGAGGGAATGGAACCATCGATGTGGCACTGATTTCGCCTGTGGCGCCGAATAGCATGCCAGTGACGCCAGTGAATCTTCAGCAAAAGGGCTATGCGGCGTGGGTTAAACCCTGCCCACGTCCGCAACGCCCCGTAGTTCACCTTCTCTTCTTTGACCACAATAGTGCCTGCCGGTGCCGTGAATTACAGTGCTTGGCGAGTTGATTGTCAGCAGGGTATGCATGATCAGTATGCTGTCTAGTGCCCTTGATCTTTCATCCGCTGGCTGGGAGATACTCTCGCAGCAACGGGGGGACATCTTTGTTCATGCAGCGCCGGCCAAGAATCAATCGAAGCTATTCTAACAGTTTTGCTCCAATCTGTGTGGCGGCTGGCCACATGACACAGCGGGTAATGCATTGTAGAGAGCTCCATTCTAGAGAATGGTTCTATCGTCGTCTTGTATATGCTATGGTATGATTTGAACAAGTGAAAGAGATATTCCGCGATAAATCAAGGGATGAATTAGCTCGGAACCTCAATTCGTTGGGTGTTAGAGCGGACCTGGCTGAACGTGGTCGAGTTGAGGAAAAAATAGAGAATTCATGGTATCAACGTTCTTTGGGAATTATAGACGTGCCAGAAGGACTGGTCAGATGGATAAATATTCTGAAGAAAGATGCTAGTAGGAACAGCCCTCCCCTATGGTGGGTTATTCTTTGTATACCGGATGAGAGACCTCTTACAAATCACAAAGCGGTTGACATCAAGACAATAAGGAA
>CAZLCQ010000066.1:0-3456 GCA_964557995.1 uncultured Dehalococcoidales bacterium | reverse complement strand
CACTATCAAACGGTTGATCCGAACGTGAGTTCAAATGTTTCGCTGATTCTGCCTGTTTGATAATCTGGTGCCGCGAACCTGGTTCCTGGGTAAGTTCTCCCGCAAGCTACTCTTTCGTCAAGCCCTCCGCGCCACGTTGATTCCATTTGCCTCTGCGCCGTATCAAGTGAATAGCGGCGAATATACCAGTCATTATGCCCACGAAACCGATGACGATCCAGGCGGAATACTCAGGCCCTACATCCCTCAAACCGAGCCTGGCTATAGTTCCTAGGGCAATCAGTGTCCCATCATAGACAATGAAAGAGAATACGATAGACAGCACCATCTGATAGTAAGGGATGCGACTTGTGCCGGCAGCCACCGATGATACCTGCATCAGCCCTGGCGTCAACCTGGCAGCGACTATGACGGGTATCCTCCATTTATCGAGCCTATTCTGAAACTGCTCAAGATTGCGCCGCAAGAATTTTGAGCGTCTACCGACCCAGTCTACGAACCTTGGACCCAGCAACCGACTTACCCAGTAAAGAATGCTCGTTCCCAGCAGGCTGCCACCTAGTAGCATCACAAGGACAAGGAGTACCGCCCATGAGATGGCCCCGACGTCGTAGGTGGTATAAAACACGATGGTGTCCAGTACGAACGGAAAAGGAATGCCAATGTCGCATGATGCGGCTATGAAAAATATGGCCGCCAGTCCCGCGGGATTATCAATGCTTATGGAAGCTGCCAGTGTAGCGAGTCCTGTGTTTATCCAATCAATCATCGTACGACTCAGGCTATTGTTGCACAAAACATAGAGAGGGACAATGCCCAATTTCGATGCAACTAGATTGGCTGGCCAGGCCATAAGTTCACGCGTAGGATGTTCCGAGCCCCTTATAGTAAGATATGGTTGCCTGAAGTTATACTGGTATGACACTTATGGAGAGAGTTAATGCCAAGAGCAGTGCCACCTCGGTTTGTGCTGATATTCTGGCCTGTGGTTGACAGATTTCTGAGGCTAATCGGGCATATCAGGCCGTTGAAAGCCGATGATAGCGGCATCATTTGCTTCAGTCTTCGCCGGTACAAAGGCCCCACCAAAGTCCTAAATGACGGCTCCGAAGTGAAAATTGGAGACACTATCATCGAACTTCATATGAACAATGACTGGTTCAAGAGAAGGCGCAAGCTCAAACTCAAAATCTCGCAATCACCATGGGAGATTCTGGGCTGTTTTGAACAAGACCTCCGCTTCTTGGCTCAGCAAGTGGCTAGTGGAACGTTCGAAGGCGCTGCTGCGCTTCGCGGCAGTACCTTCTTGCATACAGGGGCAAGACGACTAGGATTTCAAGTCGATGAACTGCCCGATAGCTTGTGGAAGAAGGGAGCTCGTTTCTACATGGCCGGGTTGATGCGAATCTATAATCTGCGGGCAGACGAGACACCTAAACGCAGAGTAAGGCCTCTGGAGCTAAAAGAAATCTGGCTTTCCAAAGCGGCGCTCTTGACCAAGTATGGCCCAAAATATGAATGAGTTCGCCTTGATGCCGAAACCGTCTTGCTAGGCTGAAAGCGGCCCTTCTGACTCGAGAAGCTCGGGTATGGTGACGAATTCGAAACCTCTCTCCAGTAGGGTCTCGATTACGAACGGGAGAGCTTGGAGCATGTGGCTGCGATCGTAGTTTAACCTCGTGTCACGGCCATCATGTAGGACGATTACGCCACCCGGCTTTGCCCGCCGAAGAATAGCCAGTACAATCTCATCGCCGGACGTCTCTGCGTTCCAGTCACTGGTCATGTTGTCCCAGGTGACTACCGTGTAGCCTAGGTTGCGGACAGTACGCATCAGCCAGGGACTGCGGAAGCCGTGGGGTGGACGGAAGAGCGTGGGCTCAAGTCCGGTACACTCGTAGATTGCCTGATGGGCTGCCTCGATGTCGCGGGCCACCGCTTTCCCTCGTCTCAGGCATAATGACTTGCTGTGCCCATGGGAGTGATTCCCGATCGCATTTCCGGCCGCCACTATCTGCCGGCAGGTCTCGGGATGGCGCAGAGCATTTTGTCCGACGAGAAAGAAGGTCGCTTTTATTCTATAGCGCTTCAGGATGTGAAGAACATTCGACGTGTATGGCTCGTTCGGGCCGTCATCGAAAGTCAGCGCGATGCGGAGACGGTTGCGGGCGCCATTGGACAATACCTTGCCATAGAATCGGGAGCGAGGGTTGACTCCATGGTAGGCAAACAAAGTACTGAGAACACCAATGTCAAGAACATAAACAAACCTACCTACTGCCTCGAAGGCGGGGCTGATGTTCAGCCAAAGCAGGCCGAAGAAAAGGGCAACATACACCCAGGATGCTCTGACTCTCTGCCGGGAAAAACCAGCAACCAATGTTTGCCACGCCTTGGACGGCCAGTTTTCCAGGTCTTCGGGAATCGGCTTATACCAGAACAGGACCGTGAAGTAGTTCACAATCCAGTTCCAGTATTGATTTACCACCCCTATCCTCTTCAGGCGACGGGCGGAGGTAAGGACAAAGAGTCGCGGGATAATGACAGCCTTACCGGCCTTCGTCAGTCTCAGGGAGAGCTCGTACTCCTCACCGTAAAACCTGATGCTGGTATCGAATCCGCCTACCTGCCAGAATGCTGAGCGCCGCACGGCAAAGTTACATCCCCATAGAGCGCCGCCCTTACGAAGGACTTTCCGAAAAAGGTGGTCTGCGATAATGTTGATGAAGCTACCGGCATACGACATTATCCTGGAGACCTTGCCGGTATCGCCATAGGCATAGGGCCCGCTTATCACCACCGTCTTCGGCTCGCAAAGAAAGCGCCACACGATAGTCGAAAGCCAGTGGGCCGGTGCGCGAGTATCGGCATCGATGAAGGCGATGATTCTACCTTTCGCTACCTCGGCACCTTTTTGGCGAGCGCAGGCCGGACTTCGCTTGCTCTCATAGACGACTTTCGCTCCCCAATCCTGAGCTATCTTGGCGGTGTTGTCCGTGCTGGCATTATCGACTACGATGACCTCATACTGGGCGGCGTAGTCTTGTCTCTCTATGGACTCCAGGCACGACAGCAAGTAGGTTTCCTCATTATAGGCCGGTATGACCACCGATACGAAAGGTAGCCCTTGGGGGCCAATTATGTGTGCCTCCGCTATCTTGTCCTCGCCCATCACTCCTCAACGCCGGAGTACATCGTATTACGATATATTATATCATCTTTGTCAAGACTCGCTATTGACAGATCTGTATGACATATAGCCACTAGGTAGATGGCGTCTTTCATCTTCCGTATAGGAGCAACAAGAAGGGAACTACTTCCTAAGCCTTGACGAGACAGGCTAGGTGAAGGTATCTTTTGGTTAACTATGACCATCCGATTTCAACCAGCTACGCGGCACCGGGTCATGCATGCGCCGTGTTAGAATCGAAAGAGACTTGACGCCTTAAGGAAGGA
>CAZLCQ010000065.1:0-5210 GCA_964557995.1 uncultured Dehalococcoidales bacterium | reverse complement strand
GTAGCGCAACCGACTTGTAATCGGTAGGGTAGCGGTTCGAATCCGCTCTCGGGCTCAGGACGGGTCCGGAGGGGTGGGTGAGCGGCTAATACCAGCAGACTGTAAATCTGCCGCCAGAGATGGCTACGTAGGTTCGAATCCTACCCCCTCCACCACTAGCTTGCCCACATAGCTCAGTGGTAGAGCACGTTCTTGGTAAGAACGGGGTCACCAGTTCAAATCTGGTTGTGGGCTCCAGCTTAGTTTAAACCTATCGGGAGGAAAGTACATGGCGAAGAAAGTTTTCGAGCGGACCAAACCCCATCTTAACGTGGGCACAATCGGGCACGTTGACCACGGCAAGACAACGTTGACAGCGGCGATCACTAAATGTCTGGCCAGCACAGGAAATACTCAGTTTCGCCCCTTCGATTCCATAGACAATGCCCCTGAGGAAAAGGCAAGAGGACTGACCATCGCTATCGCGCACATCGAGTACGAGACTGAGAAACGCCACTACGCCCATGTGGACTGCCCGGGCCACGCTGACTATATCAAGAACATGATAACAGGGGCCGCCCAGATGGACGGGGCTATACTGGTGGTGGCTGCTGATGATGGTGTAATGCCGCAAACAAAAGAACATCTCCTGCTCGCTCGCCAGGTAGAGGTCCCCGCGATAGTTATAGCTCTTAACAAAATAGACATGGTGGATGATCCCGAACTGCTCGAAGTGACAGAGCTTGAACTGAGGGAAGAGTTGCTCCCCCACTACGGATTCCCCGGTGATGAGATTCCCATCATACACGTGAGCGCGCTCAAAGCTCTTGAGTGCGGATGTGGCAAGAGGGAGTGTGAGTGGTGTGGCAAAATCCTCGAGCTTACGGACGCCGTGGACAACTACATACCCATGCCCGAGCGCCCTGCAGACAAGCCCTTCCTCATGCCCGTGGAGGATGTCTTCAGCATCAAGGGGCGAGGCACCGTGGTCACTGGCAGGGTGGAACGAGGCATCGTAAAGGCGGGGCAGGAGATTGAAATAGTAGGTATGAAGGAAACAAGGAAGATAGTAGTCACCGGTGTCGAGATGTTCCACAAAACGCTAACGGACGGTCAGCCAGGAGATGCGATTGGCTGCTTGCTGAGGGGAATTGAACGCGACGAGGTCGAAAGGGGACAAGTACTGGCGCAAGTCGGCTCCATCAAACCTCATACAGCCTTCGAAGCTGCGGTGT
The DNA here is from genome assembly GCA_964557995.1 of uncultured Dehalococcoidales bacterium. Classification (GTDB taxonomy): domain Bacteria; phylum Chloroflexota; class Dehalococcoidia; order GIF9; family AB-539-J10; genus RBG-13-51-36. The sequence continues at coordinate 3,996 of CAZLCQ010000065.1, read as the reverse complement.
ACATATTGACCAAAGAAGAGGGTGGCCGCCATACACCTTTCTTCAATGGATACAAGCCTCAGTTCTATATTAGGACCATGGATGTCACCGGGTCAATCGAACTGCCCAGCGGAGTAGAGATGGCGATGCCCGGCGATGATATTAAAGCAAAAGTTAAGCTGCTTGCTCCGATCGCCCTGGAGGAAGGAGTGAGGTTTGCTGTCAGAGAAGGCGGTAGAACAGTGGGAGCAGGTCTGGTCACAGCCGTAACTGAATAGAAATGGCAAAGAAAGCCGAAGCTCGAATTATTATCCATCTCGCCTGCAGCCAATGCAAGGAGAGGACTTACACCACCAACAAGAACAAGAGGAACGACCCAGGAAAACTGGAGTTGAGCAAGTATTGCCCTCGTTGCCGGGTTCATACCTTACACCGAGAGACAAAATAAGTAAACACCGAGAGCAAATTGAGGCGTCAGGTTTCGACAAAGGGACAGGGAAAACAAAGGTTCAAATTCGTCGGTGAGACTGTAGCAGAGCTAAGAAAGGTAGTTTGGCCCACAAGGCAGGAAGCCACCTATCTGACTACTATTGTGATTGTCGTCACCGTCGCAGTAGCCATAACCCTCTGGGTGGTCGACCTTGGGTTTTCCGAACTGATGAACGTAATCCTGCTTAGATGACACAACCAGATACCATGGCCAGGAAATAGAAGATCAGTATCACCGTGATACCAACCTCCGCCTCAAAAGGCTTATTTCCTTGAAATTATAAGATTGGGCAGATATCTATGGGACAAAACGAAAGGCAATGGTTTATCATCCACACTTACTCGGGATACGAAGACCGAGTCAAGACAAACCTGGAACATCGCATCGAATCCATGGACGTGAAGGATAAAATCTTCCAGGTGGTAGTACCTACGGAAGATGAAATGGAAATAAAGGATGGCCAACGACGCACCGTCGCCAGGAAGATATTTCCAGGTTATATCATGGTCGAGATGGTCATGGATGAGGAAAGCTGGCACGTTGTGCGCAACACCCCAGGTGTCACCGGTATCGTAAGTACTCAGGATGATAAAGGTAAAATCGAACCCGTCCCCCTCGATGAAGGAGAGGTTGGGTCTATCCTCAAGCAAATGGAGTCCAAGACACCAAGGGTCAGGACAGGTTTCTCCAAAGGACAGAGCATCCGCATAGTCGATGGTCCTTTCATTGATTTCATCGGAGTAGTGGACGACATAAACGAGGAGAAGGGCAAAATAAAGGTCATGGTGTCCTTTTTTGGGAGGGAAACTCCTGTCGAATTGGACTTTCTACAGGTGGAAAGGCTGTGACCTGCCAGCAAACCCTATATCCCTTCAACCCTTGTAAAGATTACTATAAATAGCAGGTTAAGAAGGTAGCGAAAAATGGCGAAGAAGCTAAAAGCGATAGTCAAACTGCATATAGAGGCGGGCAAAGCTACCCCAGCCCCACCAGTGGGCACCGCTCTGGGACAACATGGGGTTAATATCATGGCCTTCTGCAAGGAATACAACGACCTGACTGCATCCCAAGCAGGCGCGATCGTTCCCGTGGAAATCACCATCTATGAGGACCGCTCTTTCACCTTTGTCACCAAAACTCCGCCTGCCGCTGACTTGCTGAAAAGAGCGCTGGGCGCTGAAAAGGGGAGTGACAATCCGAGGCGCAATAAGATCGGCAGCCTTCCACAGGAGAAGGTCCGCGAGATCGCTGAACTCAAGCTCAAAGATTTAAATGCCATTGATATCGAAGGGGCTATTCGGATAGTAGAGGGTACAGCACGAAGTATGGGTATCGACATCACAAACTAGGAGTAGCATGGGAAAACAAGGTAAGAAGCATCTTGAAGCGTTGAATACTGTGGACAGGACCAAGACATATACTCCACAAGAGGCGATCAGCCTTGCCAAGCAGGTGGCCCACGTCGGGTTCGACGAGACAGTTGAAGTCCACATGCGTATGGGGGTTGACCCCCGCCACGCTGACCAGCAGGTTCGTGGCGTAGCCCTTTTGCCCAACGGCCTCGGCAAGGCAGTACGCGTATTGGTCTTCACCCAAGGCGAGTCAGAAAAGGCAGCCCGAGACGCTGGGGCCGATAACGTCGGCGGCGATGAACTGATCAAGAAGATCGAGGATGGCTGGCTCGAATTCGATGTCGCGATTGCTACACCGGACATGATGTCTAAGATCGGCAAGCTTGGGAAAATCCTGGGGCGCCGAGGGCTGATGCCAAACCCAAAATCAGGCACGGTCTCACAGCCAGCCGATTTGCCTCGGGTTATTGCAGACGCTCGTAAAGGCCGCGTTGAATTCAAATTGGACAAAACCGCCATCATCCATACTCCACTGGGCAAGATCAGCTTCGATGATGAGAAACTGTTGGAAAACTTAGCCACTTTAGTTGATGCCGTGGTCAAGGCAAGGCCCAGCGGTGCCAAGGGGCAATTCATTAAAAGCATCTCGTTGACTACCTCAATGGGACCCGGAATCAGGCTTGATCTAGCCCCAACTCTTTCTCTGACCACCGTTTAACTGTTGGCTTTATTCCCAGTTCGGCAACAGCATACAGCTAGGTATGACCTTGCGAAAGGAGAGCTAAATGGCAGGGATTGTTTCCTACGGTGCTTATATACCCGTCTACAGACTCGACCGAGCCCTGATCTGGCAAACATGGGGCGGTATGCCTGTCTCAGGGGAAAAAGCGGTTGCTAATTTCGATGAAGACACTGTTACCATGGCAGTCGAGGCCGGGAACAATTGTCTACACGGCATCGACCGGGAAGATGTCGACGGCCTATTCTTAGCTTCTACTACAACCCCTTATAAGGAGAAACAATGTGCCAGTCTGGTCGCGGAGGCACTTGACCTCAAACGCAGCACCATGACTGCCGACTTTACCAACTCCCTAAGAGCAGGAACAATAGCAATACGAGCTGCTCTGGATGCGATTGCCGCCGGCACCGCAAGAAAAGTCCTCGTAGTTGCTGCCGACTGCCGGCTGGGTCATCCTTCCACTGAGTACGAACAGGGTTTTGGAGACGGCTCCGCCGCAATCCTTCTCGGTAACTCCAACATAATTGCGAGCGTAGATGGAAGCCATACCCACTACGACGATATCTTGGACTTCTGGCGATTGGATAGCGATACATTCGTAAGATCATGGGAAGACCGCTTTATCATCAACCACGGCTATATGGAGAATATTCAAGAGGCTGTCAATGACATCATGGAGAAACACGGGCTAACGCCATCTGATTTCTCCAGGGCTGTCCTATATGCTCACGATGGCAGAAGGCATTTGCAGCTGGCAAGAAGGCTCAACTTTGACGCCACGACTCAGCTTCAAGATAACATGTTCTCTACTATAGGCAATACCGGCGCTGCCTATACACTTATGATGCTGGTTGCTGCCCTGGAAGAAACAAAGGCCGGTGAGAAAATTCTGGTCGCTAACTACGGCGACGGAGCAGACGCCTTTATACTCACCGTCACTGAGGAAATAGCCAAGCTGGGAGATAGAAGAGGGATAAAATACCATCTGCCATCCAAGCTGCCCCTGCCCAACTACGATAAGTACCTGCGCTATCGCGGCCTCATCCAAGGGTTTGCCTTTTTCGAGAACCAGTCCTCAGCCACAATCTCATGGCGTGATCGCAGATGGAATATCAATTGCCGTGGCGGGAAATGCCTGGTATGCGGCAATATCAACTTCCCTCCACAGAGAATCTGCATGTACTGCCAGAGTAAAGACCAGTTCGAAGAGGTCCGCCTCGCGGACAGAAAAGCCAAGCTTTTCACCTACAGCAAGGACTTTCTGGGGCCCAGCCTCGACTCCCCGATCATCCTGTGCATCCTCGACTTCGAGGAGGGAGGGAGGTTCTACGCCCAGTTGACAGACCGCGACCCTGACAATATTGAAGACGGAATGCCAGTAGAGCTTACCTTCAGATGGATGCACAGCGAACGCGGTATTCGCAACTACTACTGGA
>CAZLCQ010000064.1:0-5234 GCA_964557995.1 uncultured Dehalococcoidales bacterium | reverse complement strand
TGGCGGTGCTCTGGGGATAGGACTGGGGTGGATTATAGTTAAAATCATGTCTGTCGTAGCAACAAATGCTGGTTTCCCCTTTTCTCCTACGCTTTCCGGCAATGCTATTGCCCTGGCGGTAGGTGTAGCGATTTTTATCGGGCTTGCTTCTGGGTTGTACCCGGCCATCCGGGCGGCACGACTCGACCCCATCGAGTCCTTGCGTCACGAATAAACTACTTCCCTTGTATCAGGGACAAGAACTCGCTGCGAGTTGCCACTTTGCTTCGGAAGTTGCCCCTCACCGAGGAGGTTATCACGGTTGTTCCGGGCTTCTTTATCCCGCGCATGACCATGCACAAGTGCTCGGCCTGGATGACCACAGCCACCCCGGCTGGTTGAAGTGATTCGAAGATAGCGTCAGCAATCTGCTGGGTCATCCTCTCCTGAAGCTGCGGCCGCCGGGCGCAGATTTCCACCACCCTGGCCAGCTTGCTTACTCCCACCACTCTGCCACCGGGGCTGGGGACATAGCCGACATGAGCTACGCCATAAAATGGCAGAAGATGGTGTTCGCACATGGAGTAGAATGGGATGTCCCGCAGGATCACCATCTCTTCATATCCTTCTCCAAAATCTACCGCCAGTTCAGCTTTAGGGTCGATATCCAGGCCGGAGAAGAGCTCGGCATACATTTCAGCTACCCTCTGTGGCGTGTCCTTCACACCCTCTCTGAGTGGATCCTCGCCGATAGCTCTTATTATGGAGACCATTGCCTGTTTGATTCTGTGCTGATTAACCATCTAGATCCCCCTCTTTACAAAGCTTACACTGTCTTCATCCACGCTAGCATAAGAATCCGAGCCGAGGTAAAGGAGTGTTTTTGTCTTATGGATATCGAGAACCCCCGCTGCGGTAAATGCTTCCTCGAGGAAATGCACAGCTACAATCTCACCTACTATCCAAATGTGATCACCATAGGGCTTACTATCCAGTAGCTTGCACTCATAGGCAGCATAGGCATCTTTTAAGATAGGAACTGCAGTCTTCGAAGGCTTCTCTTTCTTGATACCAAACTTCTCGAATTTGTCCATCTGTTGTCCGGAAGTGCCGCCGATGGCGGCCGCCAGTGACGCCTTGTCCAAAGAGATGAAATTAACACCAAACTCCCGGCTTTCCCTGATAAGTTGATAGGTGAACCTCTTAGATGTTACAGCGATGCCATAAAGGGGCGGCCTCAATGAAATCGAACTGTGCCAGGCGGCAGTCATGGCATCATCCTTGCCCCGGGCACTAGCGGTGACTATAACTGCTTGCTTCGGATAGTGCTGGCTGAATTCCCCAATGTCCGCGGTAACAATTCTTGACATAACTCTCCTGTCCTTCCTGTTTGGCTAAGCCCTAAGTTCCAAACCCTGACCCCAAAGTCAGTCAGTAGTCAGAAGTCAGCAATGAGAAGCCGCCTCCCTGCTATTGCTACTGACTTCTGCATTCTTCGCCGTTTTGGGACTTTTCATGTTGGGAATTTCAAGACTTTGTCAACAGCTGCCAATTCAGCAGGAAGCTCAATCGGTGCCCGGGCATATCTTGCCGGTACATTGGGGTCCTTCATGCCGCTGCCGGTGATGATGCAGACTACACGTTTGCCCGAAAAATCCTTCTCTTTGGCCAGCTTGATAAGACCGGCTAGCGAAGCTGCTGAAGCCGGCTCGCCGAAGACACCTTCCTTGGTTGCCATCAGTCTGTAGGCATTGATGATTTCATCGTCGGTGACGGACTCAATTACGCCTCCTGACTCATCCCGGGCAGCCACAGCCTTTTGCCAGCTAGCGGGATTGCCAATGCGAATAGCTGTGGCAATGGTCTTGGGTCGTTTGACGACCTTGTCCAGCACTATCGGGGCGGCACCTGCGGCCTGATAGCCCATCATCTTGGGAGTGTGGCTGGCTTTACCGGCACGGTGATATTCCACGAACCCTTTCCAGTAGGCGGTGATGTTGCCAGCATTGCCCACGGGGATGAACACATAATCGGGAGCATCCCCCAGGTCGTCTATGATTTCAAAAGCTGCCGTCTTCTGGCCTTCAATGCGATGGGGATTTAATGAGTTTACCAGGGTAACGGCGTATTTCTCAGTCAAGGCACGTACTATCTGAAGCGCCTGGTCGAAATTGCCTTTTATGCCTATTATCTGGGCGTCGTAGACCAGGGCTTGGGCAAGCTTGCCCTTGGCTATCTTCCCTTTAGGAATAATGACAACAGTCTTGAGTCCGAATCTGGCACCATAAGCAGCCGCGGAAGCACTGGTGTTGCCTGTGGAGGCACAAATGATGCTCTGACTACTGCTTTCTACTGCCTTGGCCACCGCCACCACCATGCCCCGGTCTTTGAAGGAGCCGGTGGGGTTACAGCCTTCGAGCTTGAAATAGAGTTCGGCACAGCCAAGTTCTTTCTCCAAGAAGCGTGATCTCACCAAAGGAGTATCGCCTTCTCCGAGGGTAATCACAGGCGTAGCCTGAGTAACTGGCAGGAAACTACGATACCTCTCTAAAACCCCTGGCTTCATCCCTCAACTCTGATGAAGTTGCTGACCTCGTTAACCTCTGGTAGCTGCTTCAGTTGCTTGAGAGCCTTCTGCATTCCCTTTTCCTTGGCGGGATAGGTCATAATGACGATTGTGGCAGTCTGTGTGGCTAGGTCGCTTTCTTTCTGGATTACGGAAGAGATGCTTATGGAGTTGTTACCCAGAACCTTGGAGATTTGAGATAGAACACCTGGACGGTCAGGCGCATTCAACCTGAGGTAGTACCGCGTCTTCAACTCGGATATGGGCCTAACACTCACTCTTTCGTTCAGCCTCAGCTCCGGGACATTGTTTACGCCGCGAGAAATGTTCTTCGCTATCGCCAGTACATCGGCCATGACAGCGCTACAAGCGCTGAGTGCGCCAGCACCTTCTCCATAAAGGACCAGTTTGCCAGCCAAGTCAGTTTCCACTTCGACGGCATTGTAAACACCGTCTACTTTGGCTAGTTGGGAGTCCCTGGGAACAAAAACAGGATGAACTCTCATCTCCACTTTGTCATCATCTCTCTTGGCAATGGCCAGAAGTTTTATAGCATAGCCAAATTCTCTGGCATAGAGAAAATCTCCAGCGGCGATATTCGATATGCCTTCGCGATGTACATGTCGAGGGGTGAATTTGGTGCGAAAGGCCAGGTTCGACAAGATGACCAGCTTGTAAGCAGCATCTGTCCCTTCTATATCATTGGCTGGATTAGCTTCGGCATAACCTAATTTCTGGGCTTGTTTCAAGGTCGCAGCAAAATCCAGTCCCTCCTGTGCCATTCGGGTCAGAATATAGTTGGTGGTACCGTTGAGGATGGCATGGATGGCCGAGATTCTATTGACGGCCAAGTCCTGTTGGAAAGGGGAAATGAGCGGTATGCCACTGCCTACGCTTGCCTCATAGCGAAGGTCGGCATCGTGTTTCCTGGCCAGAGATAATAGCTGATATCCATGCTTGGCTATTACTTCCTTGTTGGCCGTAACGGTGTGCTTTCCACGAGAGAGGGCTTGCCTTATATGTTCTGTGGCTGGGTGTTCGCCGCCAATAAGTTCGACTACTATATCTACTTCAGGGTGGGAGAGGACTTCTTCAGGGTGGCTGGTCAAAAGGGCAGGACTGAGCTTTGCCGAGCGTCGTTTCTTCACATCGCGCACCAGGACCTTTTTCAGCGTCAGGCGAAGCCCTGCGTGCTCAGCCAAGCTGTCTGCTTTGGTGGCCAGAACTTGAGCTACGCCGCTGCCCACAACCCCCAGGCCCAGCAAACCAATGCCGATGGTCTTCTTCATTGTGTGTTTCTTCTCTTGAAGACCTCGTCTATAGCCCACGCGTTCTTATCTTCATCCAACAGATTCTCGATTGTGCTGTTCTCTTTCCATGCCTCAAGCCAATCGCTGTAACGCTTGTTTTTCAGTGCCTCCCTGGTTTGTTCGTCACTCTGGCGGTCACCCCTATCTATGACCTTGATTAGCCAATAGCCACCAGTGGTTTGCACCGATTCATCTTTAACCGGCTCGCTGACCTGGTTGAGAGTGATGTTGAAGGCAACCTGGTCAAAGGCAGTACTGCCCATATCCCCTCGTTCTAGTCCATCAAGCTTGCCACCGCCGGTTTTACTTCCGTGCTGGGAATAATTCCCAGCTAGAGCACTGAAGTTTCCACCGGCTGCTAATTCGGTCTTAACTCGCCCTGCTTCAGCTTCGCTGCCCAGCAGCATAACTTGCGCGTCTATCGTCTCATTTTGCGCACCAGTAACCTCTATAAGCCAGTAGCCCACATCTTTGACGGCAGTTGCATCATAGATAGGCTGGCTTACGTTACCTGGGGCAAGGCTGAAAGCAGCACTGGCAATCGAGGTATTGGGCATCAATTCCTCGGGCAGCCAGCCCAAATCACCTTCCACCGAGGAATTACAGGCAAACTCTTGAGCCAAAGCGGTGAAGTTGCCGCCGGCTTCGATTCCGGCCATCACCTCGTCAGCCACCTCCTGGCTCTTTAGAAGCATCACCTGTGCATGAGCCTGCTCCATTGTGGAATTCACCCCGGGGGCAAAGTGTTCCCCAACCTTTTCCTCCAGCAACGTGGCGCCAATTAAATCGCGATAGATCCTGTCATCGGGTACCCCACGGTTCTCAAGCTCGGCGCTTATCTCGTCAGCGGTGACTTCAATGTCCAGCTCTTCTCTGGCTGCTTGTCTCAGTGATTCAGCATGGATAATCGTATCGGCAGCCATGCCGGCAAAATAACTGCCGTAGTAATAGAGTTCCGTGGAGTTCACGCCCGTAGTGTAGACGTCGAGCATATCCACGAAGTATCCCATGTTAAATTGGACGTCGTTTACCTTGATCACAACCTCACGCAGGGGATCGTTCTGGCGGTCTTTGTAGAACCCATAGCCGATCCAGCTTGAAATACCAACCAGGAAAACAGCAGCAGCGATTATCACGATTCGGCGTAGCTTCATTTGCCGCTGCCATTTGGACAACTGGTGCTTAGTCGGGACGTGCTCAGATGGAGCCTTCTTTTGTTTCTTCGCCAAGAATCAGAACCTCTCTATCTACAAGATTTTCTTTGTCGAGGTCACTATGATAACATATTGATAGAAGTCATAGCGACGGGGTGTAGCGCAGCCTGGTAGCGCACCTGAATGGGGTTCAGGTGGTCGGTGGTTCAAATCCACTCACCCCGA
>CAZLCQ010000063.1:0-5360 GCA_964557995.1 uncultured Dehalococcoidales bacterium | reverse complement strand
GGTACCATTGCTGACCCCAATGCGGCCTCGACCACCATCATAATGAACGACGACTACTCTATAATGGCGAACTTCTACGAGATGCCCGTGGTCCACTACACCTTGACTCTAGCGGTGAATGGGAACGGCTCAACCAGCCCATCGGCAGGACAGCATACCTATGCTACAGGCACAGTTGTCTCCATCACCGCTATCCCGGCCGGCGGGTACCGTTTCGTCAACTGGACTGGCAGCGTGGGTACCGTTGCCAACGTCATTGCTGCCACAACCTCCGTCACCATGAACGCAGACTGCTCTATAGTGGCCAACTTTGAAGAAGGGGTGGTGACTTTTCCCAACCCCGACGTTGGCGCAGCGATAAGGGGGGACATCACGGAAAGGGGTTACCTCTTCCCTTCAGACGTTCAGGATCACAACCCTTTCCACTGACTGTCTGAGCATCGCCAACCTCACCAAACACACATCCTGAACGACAGAAGTTCTATGTCACCGTATTCCCGCAATCCCAGTATCAATCATCATTCAAAATGACGAATTGTGGGGTCGCTTTTCTGCCATTTGTGTTTAGCTCTTCGTCTTGCATTGGCGAAACAGGCGAGTGCACGGGTCGTCGGACTGTGTAGTACGCACTAGTGCTGTCTTGAGCAGAAGCAAGCACCTTACTGAAAGTAGTTAAGGGCTCTGTGCGGTTCCGCCGTCGAAACAAAGGGCGATATCCGCAATGGTGCCGTAATCCCGACTCTCACAGTAGCCACTAAAGATCATATCGACGGATAGTTCGATGCGGGGGATCCACTTGGTTCATTTCTAGTCGCAACTTCCCTCGGCAACCACCTGGAGAAAGGAATGCCCTATCGGGGGGCAAAGTGATGTCGTTCTCCTTCATCCTCTTCATATGTCCTCTAAGTAGCGAGGCAGAACCGTAGTGCTCTGTGCGTCAAATCAATTAGCGCCTGGGGCGTCACTCTTCAGGAAATTCAGCACTTCCCGGTTGAACTCGTTTTTCATCTCGAAGGAAAAACAATGAGAACCGCCCTCGACTTTGACCAGCTTAGCATTGGGTATCTTGCCAGCTATCACCTCGGAGGAAACGGGCTTGATGATTCTGTCTCCAGTTCCCACGATGACCAGGGTGGGAGCCGTGATTAGCGGTAATCTGTCCAGCGTATTGTGTTTCCGGCAAGCTTCGCCTTGTCCGGCAATCCCTGCAGTACCTGAAGTTCCCCCGAACCTGGTCTGAACCCTGGCCAGAAGGCCAAAGATGAATCTGTAGAGTGGCTTGTTGAAGGCCAGACCGATCATAGCACTGGCTTTTTCGCCCGGGCTTAGTCGCAGGAATTTGGCTTGTTCCAGGGTATCTCCGCTAGTCTCATCCTGACTGGCATAGGTGCAGGCCAGTATTAGCTTTATGAGCCTCTGCGGATAGTTTATAGCCAGCTCCTGAGCAATCATACCACCCATGGAAGCGCCCATAATATGAGCTTTCTCAATCCTCAGAAGGTCCATGAGTCTTAGTGTATCGTCGGCCATCATTCTGGTAGAATAAGAGCCCGGCGGCTTGTCTGACTTGCCGACTCCCCGATTATCAAAGGTAATTACCCGGTAGTACTTTCTGAAGAAAGGTATCTGGCGTATCCAGCCACTCCGTCTGGCACTGAATCCCATTATCATCACCAGAGGTTCACCCTGTCCCTCCACCCGATAGTAAATGTTGACACCATTGAGCTTGGCTAGCGGCATGACGCAACCCTGTTCTTCCTTTGTCCTGGTGCAAGTATACAATAGTTGATTTACTGAATGAAGTTCCAGACCCAGACAAGAGAAACTGGGCTTGTTGGCTCAGGCTCCGGTGGTATTGCACGAAATGGCGGATTGTGATGCAGTCCCGTAGGTAATGCTAACCGTCAACACTGTGACTGTGCAGTGGACTGTTGTGTTGCCGACTTACACTGATGTCTAGGTCTCTTACTAAGGGTTTGTCTTTTCTCAATGTCCTTGGGATGGCCTCTTCTTTTTTGCCGCTCGACCAGATCCTGTAGATTCGTAGAATCTAAAACCTGACTCATTGCGTCCTTCATCTCGTCCCAGATATCCCGGGTAACACAAAAAGTAGAACGGTGGCATAATGCAGGATTATTGACACAGTCCACCGGCGTAATACACCCCTCGAGAGGTTGCACAACCTCACTGAGCTTGATCTCCGAGGGCGGCTTGAGCAACGAGACACCACCCCCGGCCCCTCGCGTGGTCTTCACCACGCCGGCAGCTATAAGAGGGGCAATCAGATGCTGCAGATACGGCAGTGAGAACTCTTGCCTGCGGGCGATATCCTTCAATAAGACCGGTCCCTCATCTTGATGAAGAGCCAAATCCAAAAGTGCCCTGAGTCCATACCGTCCCTTAGTAGAAAGCTTCATTCCGTCCTCGTCAATTGTTGACTAAAATGGTCAACTTACTGAATGATAACGCGGCTTGATAAGCTTGTCAAGTTTTGAAACAATCAGCTAAGATGACAGGTGATTCATTGCACAGGGGTGAAAGAGTTGTCAATTCACCATCTGGGGAGAGATGAAAGTATTTAATACTCTAACCGGACAAAAGGAGGATTTCCATCCTGGCGACAGAGTGGTAACCATGTATGTCTGCGGCATTACCGCTTACGACGAATGCCATATCGGGCATGCCATGACCTACATAATCTTCGATGTAATCAAGCGCTATCTGGGATTCAAGGGCTATGAAGTCAAGCATGTGCAAAACTTCACCGACGTAGATGACAAGATTATAGAGCGTGCCAACCAGCTGGGGATACCGCCAGCGGAACTGGCCATTAAATATACTGACCAGTACTTTGCCACCATGGATGCACTGAATGTAGAACGAGCTGATGTCTATCCCAGGGCGACCGAGGAAATATCGAAAATCATTGAGATTATACAAGACCTGTTTGCTAAAGGTTACGCCTACGAGTTTCAAGGGAGTGTTTACTTCCGCGTCAGGAATTTCCCTGACTACGGCAAACTAAGTCACCGAAAGCTGACAGAGATGATTCCCAAGGCCGGTTACTGTGAACGAGACAAGGAATATCCACTAGATTTTGCCTTATGGAAGGCCTCCAAACCGGGTGAACCCTTCTGGGAGAGTCCCTGGGGGCAGGGCAGACCAGGATGGCACATAGAGTGCAGCGCTATGGCGTTAAAGTACCTCGGTGCCACTATTGATATCCATGGCGGCGGGCAGGACCTCGTCTTCCCTCACCACGAGAATGAAATAGCTCAATCGGAGAGTTTTACCCAGCAGATTCCTTTTGTTCGATACTGGCTACATAATGGGTTAATGCAGCAGGACAAGCAGAAAATGAGTAAGAGTATAGGTAACCTGGTATGCGTCGAAGACGCCCTGGACCGCTTTGGGCCTGATGCCGTTCGCCTTTTTATCCTTGGCTCTCATTACAGAAGTCCACTTGCCTATAGCGAACAGGCTCTGGAAGCAAGCCAGAAGGGCGCGGAGAGATTACGTTCGGCATTGACCCATCGAACTAATGCAGGCGAGGGGGTCGCTGTACTCAACGCGGAGCCCTTTGAGCAGAAATTTGTTGAAGCCATGGACGACGACTTCAATACTGCCCAGGCAATAGCCGTTCTCTTCGAACTGGCGAAGGAAATCAATCGGGGCGCTGAAGGTGGTATGCACATAACGGAGGCACAGCATACCCTGCTGAAGCTGGCGGGTGTCCTGGGGCTTACTTTAAAGGAGAAGACGCAGCCCACATCCGACGCAGAAGCATTTGTCGGTCTTCTGGCGTCCGTCAGGGATGATTTGCGCCAAAACCGGCAATGGCAGCTAGCCGACAAGATTAGAAAAGGGTTGGCCGATTTAGGAGTGACCCTTGAGGATACCCCTGAAGGAACAAGATGGAAATACCGGACATAGTCATGACCTTATCTACATAATACGGTGCTGAAGGAGGTATCTTATGGATGCCAAAGAATTGCTGCTGAGGTCTCTGGAGGAGAGCCAGGGCTACCTGACCAAAGCATTGGATGGACTCACCCAAGAGGAGGCCACCTGGAGTCCATCGCTCGAATGCAACAGCATCGCCTTCATCCTCTGGCACACGATCCGAGTTGAGGATTTCTTTGTCAACAGAGTTATCCAGCGCGGGAAAGAGCTCTATGAGGCTGAGAAATGGCAGGATAAATTGGGTACACCTGCCAAAGCCTACCAGTTAACCCTGGAGGAACTCCAGGCTTGGCAAGCACCAAAACTGGAAATCCTAAGAGAATATGCCGACTTGGTACGACAGAACACGCTGGCTTTTTTGAAATCGATCCCTGCCGAGAGATTATCTGAAGTGCCCAGACCTGACCGCTCTCCAGACTCGATAGGTGTCACACTAGGGCATATGAGCACAGAGATAGCCCTCCATGTGGGACAGATTACCTATCTACGCGGGATGCAGCGCGGGCTGGACAAATAGTGTCAAGGCAATGGAGATTACTCGTGCTGGCAATGCCTTCTTGATATGGAATCACACTCAGTAGTGTTTTGCGGCAACGTTGAAGAATGGCGCATTCACAATAGCAGGGTCCTTCAGTTGGTCTACTTGCAAGTGAACTACAGATAGTGATAACTGACGTCGTCCTTCGGTTTAATTACACCCATCATCCCAATGCCCAGAAGTGGGGACTTGGAGAGAGCTTTGCCAGGACTCTCATGTTCGGTAGAATAGGTGTGAAGAGGAGGTGCTAAATGCCCGGCCCAATATTGCTGGTCTTTGCCCACCCAGATGATGAGAGTTCCTCGGTAGGAGGTACGACTGCAAAGTACACAGAACGTGGTATCTCCGTTGACTTGATCTGTGCAACTCGTGGTGAAAAAGGTACTCGCCTAGACGTACCACCGGAGGTGGACACCGCCACAGCGCGTGAGGCAGGACTTCGTGCTGCCGCAGGCATCACCGGCATTAGGAATATCTATCTGCTTGGCTACATGGATGGAAATCTTGAGAAAGTCGATACTGGTAAGATTGCCAGCCGGATATTGAATATAATGCGAGAGGTCCAGCCAGAAATAGTGATTACTTTCGGGCCGGATGGAATTTCTGGACATCCAGATCACAAAGCTATCAGCAAGGCTGCCACACTTGCCTTTGACATGTCTACGGAAGCTGGCATTGGACCACGAAAGCTGTATTATGTCACGATTCCTGAGAGTGTGCTTACCGATGTTGGCGGTGAACATGCTAATGGTGTAATAACCCGTCCCGATGATGAGGTCACTACGATAATCGATATTTCCAGACATCTTGATACCAAGATTCGGGCTCTTCAAGCTCATAGCTCGCAGCAGGATGCGAG